>CACYCC010000035.1 GCA_902772805.1 uncultured Lachnospiraceae bacterium
CAAGTATGATCACCAACAGGATGGTCGTCCCGAGTAAAAATGCGGAGCGGGTCTTTAATCTTTTATATTTTTTGTAATCCTTCTCCGAAAGTACGGCGATGGATTCTGTTTTCTTATTTTTATGCTTTTTGGATCTTACTCTTGTTTCGACCGTTTCACTTTCGGAATTGGGGGTATCGGTATTTTCTGTCTGTACTACAGTATTGTTGTCTTCCATATATATATCCTCCGTTTTACTGTCGTATCATATATTATAATGCTTTCTGCCCTTTATTCAAGATTTTCCGACACTCTAAGCCCGGCCGCCCGGACTCGGATCGGCTTCCTGGGTTTGACCGGGGACTATCCGAAAATTGTTAAAAACTATCTTAATCGTTTTAGTTTTCTTTATCGTATTTGATTATTAATCGATTTTATGTATAATCGTTAAAGTATCAACTTCGGTATTATTATCTTGGAGGATTTATAAATATGAAAAAATCATTTCTGATAAGAGTGGCCGCTCTTGCGGTTGCAACAGTGTTTGCCTTATCACCGGTGCTTAATGCATATGCCGATGAAGGCGATGAGGACAAGATCGAAACAGAACTTACTCCCCTTCGCGATGCCGTAAGTGAAGTGATGGGCGATGATATCATCGTCGGAGCGGCATGCACCAAGGATGAACTTTCCCGCAAAGCCATCCAGAAGCTTATCGAGCATCATTTCAATGCCGTTACATTCGGTAACGAGCTTAAGCCCGATGCACTGTTCGGTTACAGCAACGGCAAAGTTCCCGGAACCCACACCGACGAACTCAACGGCAAGGAAATAACCGTTCCCAATATGGACTTTTCCCGTGCCGAATATATGTGTGAGATCATTTATAAGTGGAATCAGGAAAATCCCGACAGACCTATCAAGATAAGAGGTCATGTGCTCGTATGGCATTCCCAGACTCCCGAATGGTTTTTCCATGAAGATTATGACAAAACAAAGCCCTATGTCACTCCCGATGAAATGAACATAAGACTTGAATGGTATATCCGCGAAGTTCTTACACATTTTACCGGTGAAGACAGTAAATACAAAGGAATGTTCTACGGATGGGACGTTGTAAACGAAGCGATCTCCGACGGCACCAAGAGTTACAGGACCGATACCGAAAACGCAAGTGAACAGCTTTCAAGAGATACCCACGGTTCAAACTCAAGCTGGTGGCATGTTTACGGAAATGAACAGTTCATAATCAACGCCTTCAAATACGCCAACAAATATGCGCCCGCAGACCTCGATCTTTACTACAACGATTACAACGATACCGATCTTTCCAAGGCATTCGGCATCGTTAAACTCATAGAAGCCGTTAAAGCCGATCCGGATACCAGGATCGACGGTATGGGAATGCAAGGTCATTACAATTCAAACGACATGAACGACAGCAAGTTTGAAACCTGCGCCAAGAAGTATCTCGAAACCGGCGTAAAAGTAATGATCACCGAATGGGATCTTAAGTCCGACAACTACGATCCGAACGACGAAGCCAACAAAGTCACCGAATATACAAGACAGGCGCACAGATACGAAGCCATCTACAAAAAGCTCATCAAGTTACAGGAAAACGGCTATGACATCGCCGGCTTTACTTTCTGGGGAACGATTGACAAGCTTTCATGGCTTCAGACCCAGTCAAACGTCGGAGGCGGATCGACAACCGGCAACACACAGTGCCCGCTTCTGTTCGATGATGACTACCATGCAAAACCAGCTTACTGGGCATTCGTGGATGCGGACAAGATAAACGACATGCAGAAGGCCTTCAAGGAAAAAGAAAAGGCTGAGAAAGAATCCGCTGCTTCAACCGAGGACAGCACCGAGACAAGCGTTGACAATAAAAAGATCGATGTCGAAGTTAAGGATGTCGATGCAGAGATCAAAGATGTTGAAGTTGAAGATATCGACGTTAATGTTGATGTCAATGTCGACGATCCCGCAAAAGAAAAGCCCCACAAACGCTCCACTCCGATGATCATCGCAACCTGCGCGGTCATTGCAGCGATCGTATTTGCGGGAAGCCTTGCAACACAGAAGTACCGTGAGAAACACGGCCCGAAGAAAAAAAAGAACGATAATAAATAACAGTAATAAATAAATGCCGCAATGACATTTGACAACCTCTGAGTTTTTGCGAACGGCACTTAGCGAATCCGAGTACGATTAAGCGATTTCGAGGACTGTCTGAGGAACGAAGTGACGAGTTCCGCAGAAATCGCTGTGATAATGAGTACGATGGATGAGCTTAGTGCAGTTTCGCGTTACGAAGAGTTGTAAATGTCATTGCGGCTTTTTTATATCAGTTATTTTTAATCTCATGCTTAAGGTATATGATGTAGCCCGCAAGTATCATGAGAAGGCTCAGCATGATGTAGATTATGGGAGCGGCCTGATATTCGGTCAGGTATCGGCCGAGTTTTATAAGCCTGAAATCATATACGATACGTGATGACACTATCGAAGGCGACAATATACTTACAGTCTGCGATAAGGCTCTCAGGTTAAGCGGGATCGATGTTGAAAGTGCGAAGATACCGAAGTTTCCGCCGATCACGATCCCCATTGTCGCAAGGCTGTTTCTTGTTACATTCGATGCAAACAGCGCAAATGCAGACATCATGAACGTAAAGGAAAAGAGCATTATCAGTATGATACCTTCAAGCTGCCACATGTTCATGTCTGCTGCCGCCAAGGGCCGATAGATCTGTACCGCCGCCTGCATGCCGGGAAATCCCCATGCAATACCTATATATGCCAAAAATCCTGTTATGACCGGCAAAAGACAG
>CACYCC010000036.1 GCA_902772805.1 uncultured Lachnospiraceae bacterium
GCCTCTCTATCGCCAAGGGAAAAATATAAAAAATTCTCCCTCTCATTTAGTTTTATCCCCTCTACAAACCCACTGAATATCCCATAGAATCAACGTTTCTCTATTATTAAACATAAAAAAGAGCCATCCAAATCGGATGACTCTCTTGTATAATGCTTTGTAATCTCGTATAGAGAAACGATTATCTCTTGCTGAACTGAGGTGCACGACGTGCTTTCTTGAGACCGTATTTCTTTCTTTCTTTCATACGAGGGTCTCTGGTTAAGAAACCTTCTTTCTTAAGAACGGGTCTGAAGTCTGCATCAACGTTTACGAGTGCGCGGGCGATACCGTGACGGATCGCACCTGCCTGTCCTGTAAATCCGCCGCCCTTAACGGTGATCATAGCATCGTACTTTTCAACGGTATCGGTAGCTACGAGGGGCTGACGAACTATAACTTTAAGAGTCTCGAGTCCGAAATAATCATCGATATCTCTTTTGTTTACTGTAATATTTCCCTTACCGGGCATTAAATATACACGAGCGATAGAGGACTTTCTCCTGCCTGTGCCGTAAAATTTTGCTGCTTTTGCTGCTTTAGCTTTAGCCATTATCTTAGTCTCCTTTCAGTCCTCTTAGAATGTCAATACTTCAGGCTTCTGAGCTTCATGCTTGTGCTCGGGTCCTGCGTATACGAAAAGCTTCTTTAACATCTGACGACCTAAAGGTCCCTTGGGAAGCATTCCCTTAACTGCGATCGTAACAACATCCTCGGGCTTGGTAGCGAGCTTTTCTTTTAAAGATACTTCTTTAACACCACCAACATAATCGGAGTGACGGAAGTATTTCTTCTGCTCAAGCTTCTTACCTGTAACCGTAACCTTATCCGCATTTACAACGATCACATAATCGCCTGTATCAAGGAAAGGTGTGAATGTAGGTTTATTTTTGCCTCTTAAAACCTTGGCAATTTCACTGGCCATGCGACCGAGTGTCATATCTGTAGCATCAACCACATACCATTTTCTCTCGATGGTAGCGGGACTTGCCATAAAAGTCTTCATGATAGTTCCTCCATACAATTTTAACGAATCAAGCAACGGATAAATACGCCGTACCGGGGCATTGGATGAGCATACAAATCTCGTCGCACCGAATGATTATATTACAGCTATCATGCTGATGTCAAGGGTATTTCGGTATTTTCCCGCCGGTTGTTTGCGGTATTATCCGTCAATTGACGATTCCCTTAACATTGTCTATATTGCCCTCACCTTCGATCATTATGGTGACTTGGCTTTCAACACCTTCTATATTTACTTCACTGCTGCATACAAATTCGCCGAGTACATTGTAAAACGCGATATCAAACACGTTCTGATCAACGGGCCAGTCCATCTCGATCGATACCATAAGGCCGGCTTCAAGCGCTCCTATGTCCAACTGTTCTCCCGTGACCGGATCGAGAATCGATACCATACCGATGTTACCGCCACAGGAATTCACTATATCAAACTTTATGGGCTTCGTTTCCATTTCTTTATTGGAAGAAACACTCACCGCCTCATCTGAGGTTACGGGCTCCGACACGACCGGTTCTGCAGAAGATACGGAGATGCTTACCGAAGCCGAAGTTTCGGGAATGCTTTCCACATCGGGCGTCTTGTCCTTGCAGCCTTCAAGGCAGCCAAGCAAAAGAACGCTTAATATAAAAATAGCTGTTTTTCTGGTCTTCATGTTAATCCCTCCCGGAGATTCATAAGCACAGTTTACCACAAAAGTTATGGATAAAAAACATAAAAGCGCCGCGCTTTTAAGGCGCGGCGCTTTTGGGAACAGGGAACGATATATATTACTTATTGATATTATTCTGTTCTGCTTCTGCCTTGAGAGCTTTCTTCTTAAGAAGATGTCTTCTGTAGAGTTCAGCTCCTGTTGTTCCGAGTGCAAGGATAATTACAAGCCACAACCATGAAGGCTTTTCTGTCTCTGTTTCGGGAACGGGAGAAGTAGGTGTTGCCTCTTCGGTAACTGTTACTTCGGGAGCCTTCGGTGCTTCCTCCTCGACAATTTCAACTTCTCCGGGATTTTCCGCAAGAGGAGCATTTTCTTCTTCGATCTCAACCTCGGGAGCTGCTGCAGGTGCGGGAGCATTTGCAACCGTTCTGATAGCGGGTGCGGGTGCTGCAGGTCCGGCGGGCTGCTCATTGTTCTCAGGATTTTCGACAGGTCTGAACTCCTCAAGTTTTCTCTGAAGTTCATTATCAAGTCTGGTAAGCTCGTTCCTAAGATTGTTTCTGTTTCTGATCGCTGCATCAAGTTCTGCTCTTGCATTTGCAAGGCTTGCGCTGAGTTCGTTGATCTGATCGATGGAACCTTCGGTAGCCTTGAGAGCCTTGATAGATGCGGTAAGATCTGCAATCTTTACCTTAGCGTTCCTGATATCGGTCAATGCTGTTTCAGCGGCATTCATTGTATCAACATACATCTGAGCTACAGCTGCAGCATTATCAACCTTTTCTCTGAATGCCCTGGTATTCTGTTCATAAGAGTTTCCAAGAGCCTTGTCTGCGGTTGCATTATTCCATCCGTCATTCGTGTAATCAACGTCTTCACCGTAATTAGCATATTCAGCAAGAATAACATTTCCTGAATACCAGTTGTCGTTTCTGTATTCTGCATATGCAGTTCCGAGAGCCTTGGCCCATGTCTCGGTGGAGATAACAACTTTTTCGGTGCTGGCAAGTTCAACGAGTGCTTTAACGCCTGCGTAACCGTACTTGGTGATAACCTGGTTAACATTTTCAACTATTTCAGTTGTACCGGTTACCATAGCACCCTGTCCTGCATAAGCATCACGGAATGCCTGCTTTGCTGCTTCAACGTCTGTTCCGGTATAGGTGATACTTGTCTGCTCTGCAGGAATGTAGTAAACAGTTCCCTTGAATACGCCTCCATCAAACCACTTCTTTGACAGGACTGTCTTGCCTTCCGCTGCATACTTTTCATCGATGCTTTCAAATACGCTGTTATATTGCGCAAGATTTGATTCGTTACCGAAAAATTCGATTACATCATCTACAGTTTTAAGATTAATACCAACAGTCTTCAGAGCATCAAGGATCTCAGAATAAGGAATTGTTTCAGACTTAACTTCGTTGTATGTAACGGTTATGCTTCCTGAATAATCATAATGATCAACAAATCCGTGATCAGTCTGGTAATGTCTGCCAAGTACTACATCAGAGTGTGTCTCACTGATCAAATTGTAATCAGTCTGACGGAATAAACCATCATTATCAAACGTATAATCATCTTTTGCATCATTAATATCTGACCGATATGCTGATCTCGCATCATCAGCATCTACACCGCCATGCCAACCTGTAAAGAGTTCATATACTCTTAATCCCCAAACTTCATCATTTATCGTGATAGTCTTCTGGAACTGCTTCTGATAAGTTCCGTTTACGGTATAACCTGTAACGGTAGGAACAGGAGTGGTATCTTCGTCTGTAGTAACCTTAAAGCCTGCTTCCCAGTTGATATTTTCTTTTGTAAGATCTGCCTTGGTGTATGTAGCAACAACAGTCGTACCGTCTTCGCCATATACTTTAAGAACAGCACCGTCTGCAAGTGCTCCAACCTTAGTCTTTATATCAAGAACATACTGATCTTTTGCTGCCTGCTCGGATGCAAGTGTAGCTTCAGCAGCTGCGAGGTTGTTCTGGGTATATTTGGTTGTAGTAACTTCGGCTTTAACAGTCTTTATAAGTTGTCCGTCTTCAACCGTATAAGTAATCTCGGCATCATCGGAGATATGAACCGTCTCGCCGTCTGAAGCATCTGCATCTTCCGTAACCTTTGTATCAAGCGTACGATTGGCTGCAGTGTTGTCAAATCCCGAATACGTTCCGTCAGCATTCTTATAGATGATCCTGTTATTTGCTTCATCCACAACTGCTTCGCCGACATCTGCCTTGTCGAGATTTTCAAGAACATCCTTTGAAAGGTCCTTGCCGTCAATAACCGTATGCTCGGTCATTTCAAAGATAACAATACCTTTTTCTTTTCTGTCGTTTCCATCAACCGTCTTATAGTTGATGCGCATGGTCTTAGTTACGTTATTACCATTTTCGTCCTTTTCTGTATAGGTAAGAAGGCCGTAGTTAAGAACTTCACCAAGTTCACCGGGATCGCCCTTGCTGGTCCTTACAACCGATTCACCATTACCGTAGGTATCAATATCTTTGTACTGTTCTTTCCAATCGGTCTGCCACTTAAGGCTCTTGAATGTCTGACCTTCTTCAAGAACATGGAATTTCATGACACCTTCTACAAACTTACGATATTCCGTCCAAGCAGGTGTTTGGCCTGCATCAATCTTATCATTGATATCCTTTTCAACTTTTGCGATGTAGCCGTAACCCTTCTTTTCATATTCTTTTTTGGCTGCATCAGCTGCAGCGCTGAGATTCTGAACCTTCTGTTCAAGTTCTGCAAGCTTGATCTCTGCATCACCGTCAAGTTTTTCATCATCGTCGCCGCCTGTAAGATTGATAGCGGCACTCTTGGCATTCTTGAAATTCTCGCGAGCTGTATCAAGTTCACTCTGCGCAGCATCAGCTGCCTGTTTTGCATTATTGTAATTTGTTTCAGCTTGCTTGAAATCCTTTTCGATCGCGTCAAACTTCTTTTCTGCTGCAGTAACAGCCGAGTCTGCTGAACTAACAGCAGTTGCTGCAGTATTGTAAATATCTACTGCTTCGCCTTCGTTAGTTGCGTTCTGAAGCAGATCGCTCTGCTGATCAACAATACTCTTTGCATTGCTTACTGCCTTGGTGGTATTGCTTGCAAGTGTTTCAGCATCTGTCTGAAGGCCCTGCTGTTCAAGATCTGCCGCATTTGCTTCTGCAGCCTTCTTGTTTCCTGTTGCGATGGAACCTGCGATAATGATATCCGCGTTGTCCATCTCTGCTATTTCATCAGATGCACTCTGTCTAACTTTGGCATCGGTATCTTCACTGTCGTTCTTTAATTTCTGGCCGTCTGCTCCGTCTGTAAATGATGCAAGTTCATCCGCTTTATCCACAACCTTCTTGTTGGCCTGATCCTTGATAGCCTTATTGGGATCGTCGTCACCGTCAGGAAGGATAGCTGTTGCAACTGCATCGGCTGAGTCAACTGCCTTCTCAATATATCCGTCGGTCTGAAGTACATCCTTCTCATCAACCTTGATCGTATTTGCCGCTAAGTTACTTGCGTCGTCAAACTGTTTTGTCTGATCATCCGGACGATCATCAACGGGAGCGCTCTCAGCAAGAGCCTGCATAGGCTGAAGAAGCATTCCTGCGCTGATCGCAATTGACATTGCCTTGATAACCTGCTTGTTTAACATGTTGTTCTTTCTCATCATCTCTGTTCCTTTCTGTTCCCCTTAGGTATTTTTTACTCTTCGTCGAGAGCGATGTGTTTGAATAAATACTCGAGTACGTCGCCGGTAAACTTTTTAGCGCTTATCGCTACTGTTTTCGTGCCGTCTTCTTCACTGTCTTCTCTTATGACATCCGCATACATTATAAGAGTGTCGGCTACGATGATCACATCTTTGCCTAACAGTGAAGGGGTGTCGGCTTTAACCGAAACTGCCATACCCAGAGGACTTAAGTTTTTTACTTTTCCGTAAACTTTGCTCAAATCTTCACGTACGACCATCACGCTGTCTGCGCCATATGTCACTCGGTCAATCTTTCTTCTTTCAACCATCTTACGCCCTCACTTTTTTGGTTCTTTAAATCGTTCCATTAATAAAGACATACCTTTTTGTCAAAAAGGGTCACACTTTTTAATAATTTTTTAACAATCTCAATTTCTTTGTCAAAAGAAGGTATCTTTCATACTTATCTCCCTTTGAAAAATGCTCTTCTCGCGATTGTTCATAATTCAACGTATACTCAAGTTTTTCGCCCTTAAACTGTTCACTCGTGAGGTCAAAGATATGGCCGTTAACCTCGTTAAAACAATGAAAAGTACCGTCTTTAAGCGGCACTCCGTAAACCTTTCCACCGAATATGTCCTGCACGAGAAATGATGTGATGGAACACTGTCCGAGCGTCTTATTGTCGGGGCTCCACTTGTGTCGCATCCTGGTGGCACATGTTTCAACGCACCACACATTGCTTAATACATCATAAAGATCCTGCGGAGTTTCAATACCTTCGTATATTTTGTTGACTGCCGGCACCGTGGCTTCCTGCCAGCCGTAAAATACATATTTATCACTCATATCGGTCATTTCCTTTCCTTATTAAAACGAATCCGTACTCCCCTGCGGCTTTATGCAGTTAAACTCAGGATATGACAGAAACTCATACTTTATAAGCATAAGCCCGCGTGCCGGTGCCGTCGGTCCCGCCGCGCGTCTTTCCCGCGCCTCAAGCGCCGCCTTGGTAAAATCCTTTTCTTTTCGGCCGAGTCCGATCTCTGTCAGTGTCCCTGCGATTATACGGACCATGTTGTACAGAAATCCCGTTCCGCTCACAACGATCTTCACATACGGTCCCTCACGCCTTACACCGATATCGGTTATCGTCCTGACCGTAGTCTCCGCGGTCGTATAAACCGAAGCATAACTTTTAAAATCATGCTCTCCCCTAAGGAATTCCGCTGCCGCGCTCATTGCCTCCACATCAAGCGTTCTTTCCACATGATATGCGTAAAGCCGCTCTGTGGGCGGCATCACGGGTTCGTTGTAGATCGTATATTCATAAGTCTTGATCGTATCGGTGTGCCTTGGGTGGAAA
>CACYCC010000037.1 GCA_902772805.1 uncultured Lachnospiraceae bacterium
CCGGAAATGTGGCAAATGACATATTCTTCGGACTTACGGCCCTTCAGCACAGAGGCCAGGAATCCGCGGGGATGGCTTTATGCGATACTACCGGGGAAAAAGGAAATATCTCGTTTTATAAAGGCATGGGTCTTGTGAGCGAAGTATTCAAAAAAGGCCGCTTATCTACACTCGAAGGTAATATCGGAGTCGGACATGTCAGATATTCAACAACAGGCAGCAGTTCACCCGAAAATGCCCAGCCCGTCGTGTTCAATTACAGTAAGGGTACGCTGGCGACGGTCCACAACGGCAATATCGCAAACAGCGCCGAGTTAAAAGAAGAGCTTTTAAACGACGGAACCGTATTCAGAAGCGATACCGACACTGAAGTTCTGGCTTTAATGGTCGCCAAGGAGAGGGCACATACCGCCACCGTCGAAGAAGCAGTGAAACGCGTATCGGGAAAGCTTAAAGGGAGTTTCGCGATCATCATAATGAGCCCCCGGAAGCTTGTAGCCATGCGCGATCCCTTAGGGCTTAAGCCGCTTTGTATCGGAAAACGCGGAGATGACGTGGTAATAGCTTCGGAATCCTGCGCGCTTTCGGCGGTTGACGCGACTTTTGTAAGAGACGTACTGCCGGGTGAGATAATAACCGTATCAAAAGCCGGGATAGTATCCGATAAGAGTCTTTGCAGCGGAAAGGCGGCTCATTGCATATTTGAATATATTTATTTCGCAAGACTTGATTCGGTGATAGACGGAAAGAGTGTATATGAGGCAAGATTTAAGTCAGGCGAAGAACTTGCGGACAATTTTCCGGTTGACGCGGATATCGTAACGGGAGTTCCGGAGTCGGGACTGGCGGCGGCCGAAGGGTATGCGGCAAGATCCGGTATTCCTTTCAGTCTGGTATTCCATAAAAACAGCTATCTCGGCCGTACTTTCATAAAACCCGACAAAAACGAAAGAAGTACCGCCGTTCATTTAAAACTTAACGTGATAGAAAGTGCCGTAAAAGATAAGAGTATAGTCATTATCGATGACTCGATCGTACGAGGCACGACGATGGCAAATCTTATTAAGCTCTTAAAAGAAAAAGGCGCGAGGGAAGTCCATGTGCGTATCAGTTCACCGCCGTTTCTTTATCCCTGCTATTACGGGACCGATGTACCCGATAACTCTCAGCTCATCGCAAACGGTAACGGCATAGAAGAGATCAGGAAACGTATCGGAGCGGATTCGCTTTTCTATGCAAAAACGGAAAGTTTTGACGCGATGGTGGGAGATCTTCCGATATGCAAGGCATGTTTTGACGGGAACTATCCTACGGAAGTGCATTCTGCCGGCATGTAGAGGCAGGAGGTTATCCGCAAGATTAAAAAATTTAAATTTTTTTCAAAAAACGGATTGACAAATAAAAAAATCAGGTTTATTGTGTACCACATAAAGCAAAGGCGCTTTGGGAATTATCCCGAAGCGCCTCTTTTGTTTTACAAAAACATTTTGATTATCCCAAGTGGCGCGGACTTCGGATGAGGAAGGAGAAGATTATGAACAGCAAGATTCCCGAGATTTACGGATCCCTGGTATTCAATGACAAGGTAATGCGTGATAAGCTGCCCAAAGATATTTACAAGGCACTCAGGAAGACGATCGATAATAATACCCATCTGGAGATCGATGTAGCCAATGCAGTTGCAGTTGCCATGAAGGAATGGGCAATAGAGAACGGAGCCACACATTTTACTCACTGGTTCCAGCCGCTCACCGGTTATACGGCTGAAAAGCATGACAGCTTTATATCCCCCGGCCCTTGCGGAGACATCATAATGGATTTCTCAGGTAAGGAACTTGTAAAGGGTGAGCCCGATGCATCGAGTTTCCCTTCAGGCGGTTTGAGAGCTACCTTCGAGGCAAGAGGTTATACAAACTGGGATCCCACATCCCCCGCATTTATTAAAGACAAGACACTTTGCATTCCGACTGCATTCTGCTCATACAGCGGAGAAGCACTTGATAAAAAGACTCCTCTCTTAAGATCCATGGAGGCACTCAGCAAAGAGGCGGTTAAGATGCTTAAGATACTGGGTAAGGAAAATGTTTCCGGAGTAAGCACGACCGTAGGACCCGAGCAGGAATATTTCCTTATAGACGAGGAAGATTACAAGTTACGTAAAGACCTGATATTTACCGGAAGGACACTGCTTGGTGCGATGCCTCCCAAAGGTCAGGAAATGGAAGATCATTATTTCGGAGCACTTAAACCGAGGGTTTCCGAATTCATGCATGAACTTGACGAGGAACTCTGGAAGCTCGGAATTCCCGCAAAGACCAAGCACAACGAAGTTGCTCCCTGTCAGCATGAACTTGCGCCCGTATTTGATACCACCAACGTAGCGGTAGACAGAAACCAGCTTACGATGGAAGTTATGAAGAAGGTTGCCAAGAAACACGGTTATGTATGTTTGCTTCATGAAAAGCCTTTCGCAGGCGTAAACGGTTCGGGTAAGCACAACAACTGGTCGATAAGCATTAACGGCGGCGACAACTTACTCGATCCCGGCAAGACACCCGATGAAAACATTCAGTTCCTGGTATTTTTGATGGCGGTTATAAGCGCGGTAGATGATTATGCTGATCTTTTAAGACTTTCGGTAGCAAGTGCCGGAAACGATCACAGACTCGGCGCCAATGAAGCTCCTCCTGCTATAATATCAATCTTCCTTGGCGACGAGCTTACCGCGGTACTTGACGCACTTGAAAAGGATAAGCTCTTTGATAAGAAGGGCAGAGTTCAGCTTGAGATGGGTGCGAAAGTACTTCCCCACATCTTCAGAGATACAACGGACCGTAACAGAACATCACCGTTTGCTTTTACCGGCAATAAGTTTGAGTTCAGGTCACTCGGTTCATCATTCTCGGTAGCAGGTCCCAACACGGTTCTCAATACCGCGGTAGCCGAAGAGTTGAGTAAATTCTCCGAGGAACTCAAGGGTGTTCCGAAGAGTAAGCTTAACGAAGCAGTCCATGAGATGCTCAAGAAAGCACTCAAGGCTCATAAGCGCGTAATATTCAACGGAAACGGATATACCGATGAGTGGGTAAAAGAAGCCGAAAAGAGAGGACTTTACAACTTTAAGTCAACTCCCGACGTACTTCCTCAGTTACTTGCCAAGAAGAACGTAGAACTCTTCAAGAAACACGGTATTTATTCAGAGACCGAGATCCATGCAAGATACGAGATCATGCTTGAGAATTACTGCAAGACACTTCATATCGAGGCATTAACGCTTCAGGATATGATCAACAAGCAGTTCGCACCGGCTTTGATGGCTTATACCGACGAGGTAGTGGGCACGGCACTTTCCAAGAAGTCGCTTCTTAAGACACTTTCGACGGAAGCCGAAGAAAAGCTGGCAGCACAGTTGAGCGATTATTATACCGAGATACTTAAGCGTAACGAAAAGCTTAAGAAGGACACGGAGAAGGCTCAGAAGATCACGGACTCTTTGAAGCAGGCAGTATTCTATCACGAGACCGTTATCAAAGATATGGAAGAATTAAGAAAAGTGGCCGACGAGGCCGAGGGACTTATCCCCGAAGATCTGCTTCCGTATCCCACATACGAACAGATGCTGTTCTACGTTTAAGGCCAAATACAGTTTAAAGGCCGCAGTAGATGTTGTTTAGCAAAAAGAACGCGTGCTGTCATCGCACGACAAATAAATGATTATTGAATTGCAAAGGCGCAGAAACCCCAAAAGTTTCGGCGCCTTTGCCTTTAAAAAAACTCAATGCGCACGCTGCGCGAAAGGAGACAGTTATGAGTGAAGTTTTTTCTGTATGGTTTTTGATAGGAGCCGCATTGGTATTCTGGATGCAGGCCGGATTCGCGATGGTAGAAGCAGGTTTTACAAGAGCCAAGAACACCGGTAACATCTTAATGAAGAACTTAATGGACTTCTGTATTGGTACAGTTGTATTTATACTGATAGGTTTCGGTCTTTTACTTGGTGAAGATTTAATGGGATTCATCGGAAAACCCGGATTTGATATCTTTACCACCTATGAGAATTTTGACTGGTCAAACTTCGTATTCAACCTTGTGTTCTGTGCTACGACCGCAACGATCGTATCCGGTGCGATGGCTGAGAGAACAAAATTCTTATCATACTGTGTATATTCCGCAGTTATCTCAGCTTTAATATATCCCATCGAAGCACACTGGATCTGGGGCGGCGGCTGGCTTTCACAGATGGGCTTCCACGATTTTGCAGGTTCCTGCGCAATCCATATGGTAGGCGGTATCTCAGCTTTGATCGGTGCCAAGATGTTAGGCGCAAGAATAGGTAAATTTGAAAAAGACAAAGACGGCAAGATCGTTAAAGTAAATGCTTTCCCCGGTCACAACCTTCCTTTAGGATGTCTCGGATGTTTCATCCTGTGGCTTGGCTGGTAGGGATTCAACGGTGCAGCAGCAACAAGCGTTGAACAGTTAGGTTCGATATTCCTTACAACAACGGTAGCTCCCGCGATCGCAACAGTAGTATGTATGATATTTACATGGATCAAATACGGTAAACCCGATGTTTCGATGTGCCTCAACGCATCCCTTGCAGGTCTCGTAGCCATCACGGCTCCCTGTGACGTAACGGACTGCTTAGGAGCAGCGATAATCGGAGCAGTTGCAGGACTTTTGGTAGTATTCGGAGTATGGTTCCTTGATTATAAGTTAAGAATAGACGATCCCGTAGGTGCCGTAGCGGTTCACTGCTTAAACGGTATCTGGGGTACAATAGCAGTAGGTTTATTTGCTACGACTTCCGCACCCGGTAACGATGAACTTGTCGGCCTTTTCTATGGCGGTGGCTTCAAACTTCTTGGCATTCAGCTCGTCGGATTCGCATCCGTGGCAGCCTGGACGGCAGTTACCATCACTATCACATTTATAGTTATTAAAGCACTCTTTGGTTTAAGAGTAAGCGAAGAAGAAGAGACCATCGGTCTTGACGCAACAGAGCACGGTCTTACCAGTGCATATGCAGGCTTCTCGATCATGGATATTTCAAACACCATGATGATGGAAGTAAACGAAAAAACGCTTCTTGAATCACCCGGAGAACCCGAAAACATCGTTCCTTTCGAAGGCACACCCGCTCCCACTACCGGCATGAGCAAGGTAGTCATCATAGCAAGACTTTCGAAATACGATGCATTAAGAAAGGCAATGAACGACTTGGGCGTTACCGGTATGACGGTAACACAGGTTATGGGCTGCGGTATCCAGAAGGGCGCAGGCAGCATGTACAGAGGTGTCGAGGTCGATGCGACCCTTATCCCGAAGGTTAAAGTCGAAGTGGTAGTCAGCAACATACCCGTACAGGATGTTATCGATGCCGCCAAGAAGACTCTTTACACCGGCAACATCGGAGACGGTAAGATCTTTGTTTACAACGTATCAAAAGTTGTCAAGATCCGTACAGGAGAAGAGGACTTTGCAGCACTTCAGGATGTGGAATAAAAAACTTTTGATAACTGAATAAAAAGTGTTGACAAAGCCTGAACGCGTGTATACAATTATACAATATAGAGCGGCAAAGGCGTCGTGAAGAACGATGCCTTTGCCGCTTTTTTTGTGTAAATACGGGGTTTCACGGAAGCCTTTCATTGCACAACAAAATAAAAACAGGTCTGTGTGACCGGGAAAGAGACTAAGATGTGTACGATATTTGCTTACAAGGGAACGAGCCTTACGAAGAGGGAGCTTGAGCCGTATCTTGAAAGAACGATCTCAAGAGGCCCCGATATGTCAAGGATCGAGTCGGAAGACGACGTTATCATGGGATTTCAGAGGCTGGCCATCATGGGCCTTAATTTAAACGGAATGCAGCCTTTTAATCTCAACGGTAATAAGCTTGTTTGCAACGGCGAGATATACGGATTCAGGAAGATCAAGGATGAACTTATAAAAGAATATGATTTTGCAAGTGATTCGGACTGTGAAGTATTGCTTCAGATGTACGAAAAATACGGAACC
>CACYCC010000038.1 GCA_902772805.1 uncultured Lachnospiraceae bacterium
ACCAGGTCGATCTGGTTGTGCTCGATCTGTGCGCCTATCTGCTGTTCTCCGCCCAAATGTCCGGCAAGATATTTATGAATACTTAAATTGGTGACTTCTTCGATAAGACGGCCCGTTGTTCCGGTCGCATAAAGTTCGTTTTTGCTTAATATACCCCTGTAGGCTATGCAGAAATTCTGCATGAGTTTCTTTTTCGCATCATGTGCGATCAATGCTATGTTCAAGTTAAAACACCTCTCTCTTCTCACGCCCTGTCTGTCCCGAGCGAAAACGGACATTCAATACAAATCCCAATCCGATATAAAGGCTGACAAGTGATGTTAGCCCGTAACTGACAAACGGTAATGTAAGACCTGTATTAGGCAAAAGAAACGTCGCAACCCCCAGATTGAAAAACGTTTGAATGCCGATGAGCGTACCCATTGCGGCGGCGATCACACGACCTGCTATATCGCGTGCCCTTCGTGCTATGAGCAAACACTCGAATGTTATCAGGAACAATAAGACTATAACGGACAACGTGCCCACAAAACCGAGTTCCTCACCTATTACGGCAAAGATAAAGTCAGTATCGGGCATGATGATGAAGTTACCTCTTTTTAAAGATCCGATAACATCATTGTTGTAACCTTTTCCCCAAAGTTGTCCCGAACCTATGGCGATGACCGAATTTGTCTGCTGATAAGCATCATCGACATATTTTTCGGGGTAAATAAAGGACAAGATACGCTTTCGCTGATAATTGTCGATCAGCTGCTGGCCCTCTTTTAAAATAATGCTTAAAAAAGCTATGGTTGCGGGTACCAGAACGGCAAATGCAGCCAGAATGTATTTCCAGCTTATGCCGCCGACAAACAGCATGACCGCTATAATAATAAACACTACGATGGTTGTTGAAAGATCCGGTTGATCGAGTATCAGATATAACGGAAGCGCTGCCAAAAAGGCAAAGCAGAACAAAAACTTTAATGTGTTTATCTTTTCCTTATATCTCATAATAAACTGTGCGAAAAAAATAATCAATAATATTTTGGCCGTTTCGGAAGGCTGGAATCTTACACCGAAGACCTCAAACCATCGCTGTGAATTGTTAACGGTATTACCTGCGATCCTTACCGCCAGCAGCAATGCAATGTCTACCGCATACCATACCCAGTAGAATCTTAAAAATACGTTGTAATCCAATAAAGAAACCACGATCATAAGGAAAAGTCCCATTACAGATCCTCCGATCTGTCTGGATACATTGGAATTATTGGCAGAGTTAATAGCCATAATACCGATGGTATTTATGGCTATCACAAGAAATATGAGTTTAAAATCATAATCTCTTAAATGAAGGTTTTTAAACATTTGCCAGTTCCTTTAAATTGGCCGGATTGATATCTTTTACTTCGATGGCATCGTCTTTGACATATGCGATCTTTGCCTGATATTTGGGCTTTATGGTCCACTTGGGCTTATCCTTGGGATAGAATCTTAAATCGTCTATCTTGATGCGGGAAGGAGAAAAATCAAGTGCGGCGACAAGACCGGGGTCGGATCCTTCGGGAGTATCGATGTTTACGCTTCCGTAAAGACCGCCGATTATTATAACATCACCTTCGGCCATTACCAGTCCTTCGGGTTCCACATCTCCAAGTATAACGACTCCTGTAGTGAATTTGATGTGTTCGCCTTTTTTGACACTTCCCTTAAAAACGGTACAGAAACGTTTCTGCTCTTCCGCTTCGGGATTAGTTTTATTGATGGCTCTTGTGATGGGAAGCGTATCGTCATCGACAACCGAAACAACGTAAACAACGGTAAATTCACCGTAGTTTTCCATTGTTTCTATCATCACGTTTTCTTCGCTGTCGCTAAGTTTCCGTCCTTCAAAGGAAACACATAGTTTGCCTCCTTTAAAGAAATTTTTGGACTCTTTGAACTTTTCGATCGTTTCCGTAAGTATCTCGTCAAAAGAAGGTTCGGGGCTTAACAATACCCTTATTCCGTTGGGAATACTTTTGATCGTTACTGTTGAACTCATATTTACTCCGTTTCTTTATCAGTCGCCGCCGCGCCCGGTTGCCGAGATCTCGGCAGCGGTACCGGTTACGATGTCTTCATGTTCTTCGATATTAAAGAAGTACTTTATTATATCTTTGGATGTATCCACGCAATATTCCGAAGAATAACCGTTCGCTATTCTTATCGCCATGGCCATTCGCGGTGCCTCGTAGGGAGCATAGCATACAAAAAGACCGTGGTCGGGTTTCACTTTGCTTTGCTGGGCCGTTCCCGTTTTACCGGCGACTTTGATGGGGAGAGCCGCCATATACGATCTGTCTTCGATCACTCTTCTCATGCCCTGATGAATGGCATTCCAGTAGGCATCATCCATCTCTATCGTATTGATGATCTCAGCATCAAATTCTTTGACGACATTACCTTTAACGTCGGTTGCCTTGTCAAGCAAAGTCAGATTGTATACGGTTCCCGAATTGGCGACTGCCGTTACGTATCTGCAAAGTCCGACTGTGGTAAAGTTGTTGGTACCCTGTCCGATGGCGGAAGGTACGGAATATTTGGTCGATATCTGTGGCATGGACTCTTCTATCTCAACACCGCTCTTTTGACCGAGACCGTACATTTCGGCATATTTGGCAAGCTTTTCAATACCGATATCCGAATTGTACTTGTTGTTTTCGTCAAGCGAAAGCCTGTATCCCACGGTATAAAAATAATAGTTACAGGATTTCTGGATAGCCGTTGAAAGATTCAGTGCTCCGTGTCTTCCGGGATAAACCCAGCAGTTATGCGTTTCGGTTATTTCCGTAAATGAACCGAGACAAGTGATAAGTGAGTTTGTGGTAATGACACCTTCCATGAGTCCTGCGGTAGCAACACACATCTTATACGTGGAACCCGGAGCAAGACGCTGCTGAGTGGCATAATTTATGAGCGGTGTCGAATGATCGGCATTGATCTTTTTAAGATATGCCGCATCAGCACCGTTTGCAAGGTAGTTGTTGTCATAGCTCGGATAGGAAACGATCGCTAAAACATCACCGTTATTGACATCGGTTATAACGCATGAGGCCGAATACGGATCAAGTGCAAGCTGGGCAGGCGTTATTTCAAGATTCGAGATCCTGTTAACCATAAAAGTATATGGGGTGATCCTTTGACGGTTCCAGGCATTCAGTTCATCATCCGAAAGAGTTACGATTTCCTGATCCAGCAAAATGTTACAGATGGTACGCGGCTTAATACGGTCATCTTTGACGATGTATTTGTACAACAGCCTGTCAAAAGCTTCATCTTCGGATAATTCGGACAATATGATGCTTAAAATGCTGTCAAAGATCTCACCGGATTCCGAATACTGCGTTTCGAGATCGAGTTTACTTGTATCGATCCAGTTCTGAGAGATCGCGTAATTGATATATTCACCGAGGGAGATCACTTCGTCGACGGCCCATGACCGGTAAACTTCATCATGAGAATCGATGAGTTCTTCTACCAGAATACCGTCATTTATCAGAAGGTCTTCAACATAGTTCTGATATACCTTCCATTCGGTCGACAGTTTTTTGTAAGCCGTTCTTTTGGTGGTGAGCTCATTTTCGAGACGATCTAGCACTTCTTTCTTTTTGGCAAGAAATGCCTGATAAACCGTCTTTTCGCTGTCCGAAGCTTCATCGGAACTCAGATGCGGGATATCGATAACGGCATTGTCAAAAAGAGCAATGTATACATCATATATGGGGATCATGATGTCTGCGGTCGTCGCATTCTCGGAAGGTATGTATTCCTTGGAATTGATGAGCTTTTTTAAGATAAGACCGGCAAGCTTCTGCTCCAGAATATGATATACGGCTTCCTGAAGCTGCGAGTCTATAGTAAGATAGACATCGTATCCGGATACGGGTTCGACATAATCTTCGGATGAGATTACTTTACCCATGGTATCTACAAATACGGTCTCGGATCCTTTTTGACCGTGCAGCAGGTATTCCTGACTTGCTTCGATCCCGCTCTTTCCGACTATGTCGGTCGGTGCATAGGTGGGATCGGATTTTACGAGTTCATCATATTCTTCCGAGGAAACTTTTCCGGTATATCCGATTATCTGAGATGTGTATACTCCCGTAGGATAAACTCTTATCGTATCTTCGGAGATCGAAACACCTTCAAGTATGTCCGAGTTTTCCATTATCACCGCTACTGTTTTGGGAGAGACGTTTGTTGCGATCGTTGTGGCGATGTATTTTTGATATGTATTGGCACTCATGGCATATCTGATAGCCACGATCTTAAGAGTCGTACTTTTATCAAGATTCAGCGCATTTACGTTAAACCTGTCTTCTCCGGCAAGATAATCCATCACTTCTTCGGCAGTCGATGAAGACTGGGCAAAAGTCATGTCATCCACGTATGCACAGCCGTAAACATCAGCCTTGAACCTTGCAAGCCTGGTGCCCGAAACGTTGAATTTATAGCGGTTGTAATCATCGACTATGATATTGAAGTCATTTACAAGGTTGTCGTGATTTTCCTCTATTATTGCGATGGTCCTTAATATCGTATTGTTGAGGTTCTCGTTTTTGTGCCGTCCGGGTTCGAATACGTCTTCGATCTTTACTCTGTAAGCAAGGGCGTTATAAGCCAGCAATACGCCGTTACGATCGTAAATGTTGCCTCTTACCGCATCGATGCTTCGCTCTTTCTTGGTCTTTAATTCAAAACTGTTAAGGTATGTTTCGCCCTCGATTATCTGCAGCGTAAAAACACGATGAATGAGAATACCTGCCAATACGGCAAATGCAACCATCAGATAGATGACTCTGGAAGTTATTAAACTGAAAAAATAATCTTTCCACTTATGAAACAAATTTATGTGCCTTTCTTAACTCATCCTTTTTAAGCTTTTTGTGAACAAAAAGGATGAGCGGATACAACATTATCGTGATCACGATTGTATAAATACATTCCGGAAGTATTATCTTTTTAAAGTAAAAAGAAAAATCGGTCCTGCCTCTTAACAGGAATAAGATCACATATACACAGAAGCCGTAGATAAAATCGCTTACAAGTATCATTATCATGGGAAGTTTGACGTCTTCGGGGAAGAATATCATCGAAAAACCGCCGTTTAAATACCCGATATACATCAAAATAAGGGCATAGAGCCCTATGGTCTGCCCGGAAAAGATGTCCAACAGCAACCCTCCGAAGAATCCGACCAGCATACCGGCTTTATCGCCCCTCATAAGACCTATGGAGACCGTAAAGATCAATAATAGGTTGGGAACGGTATCGCCGAAGTCAAATTCCCTGAACAGAGTGCCCTGCAGTACAAAGAGTGTGATTATGGAAATGACCGTGATGATGAATCTTTTCATATTCAGTCGTCTTTCTGTTCCTCGTTTTCGGCTTCGTTAATGGCTTCATCCGAATAATTGAGCTTATTAAGGCCCTCTTCGAGCTCTTCATCGGAAACAAACTGCTTTTGCTGGGTTATGATGAGTACATTGTCGATATGTTCGAAATCAACCGCGGGAAGCAGTGTACCGGATTTGGTAAGGTTGTTTGGATCGTCGGTAACGGATGAAACATAGCCTATCAGAATACCTGGAAGATATTTATCGCTTATGGAACTTGTTACGATCTTATCTCCCACGTTTACCTTGTTATCTTCGTCTTTAAGCTGTGAAAAAGGTATGGCACCGTCTTTGATCATCTCAAGATTACCCATAACGATGATGTTATCCTGGGATTTTAAAATGGTGGCGCTAACATTGGAATTATCGGAAATAATGGAAGTTATACGGCTCCAGTTGGGACCCACAACGGAAATACGCCCTACAAGACCGTTGCCGCATATGACATTCATATCGGGAGCGATCCCGTCTTTGTAGCCTTTGTCGATTATAAAAGTCGAGAACCAGTTTCCCGCGTCTTTATATATGACTCTTGCGCCGACTTTTTCGTATGATTCGTATTCCATATCAAGTTCATACAGTTCTTTTAACGAATTAAGTTCGTATTTATCCTGTATGAGCTTCGTGTTCTCGTCTTCGAGTTCTGCGATCCTGTTACGAAGTTCCTGGTTTTCGTTTATGAGATCGTATACGTTTACAAGAGAATCTTTTTTGTCGGATAAGTAACTTCCTATGGCGGAAATTCCCTTCTGATAAGGCACGATAACATAGCCCACCGCATAATTGAGGGGCTTGTTAAAGATGTCCGTCGTAAAAGTGAGGACCATCAGTATACAGCATATGATCGTTAAAATAAAAAGGAGATATTTACCGGGTAAGGTAAATTTCTCCCTTTCTGGCTTTATTATAGGACTCATCTACCCATTCCTTCTATGGAATATGCAATGGATGCGTATTTGTCGTTGTTGATCACCTTGGAAAGACCCATGGCAACGCTTAAGAGCGGTTCTTCCGCACGATTGACTTTAAGTCCGGTTCCCACCTCTATGGTTTCAGCAAGATGATGAACAAGACTTCCGCCACCGGTCAGATATATACCGTTTCTGTAGATATCTGCCGAAAGTTCGGGAGGAGTACGCTCCAATACGATCTTGATATTGTCTACTATTACATTAAAGTTGTCGGCAAGTGCGTGATCGATGCTCTTGGTGGGGATCGTACGCTCAACGGGAAGTCCCGTTACGATATCTCGTCCGTATACAACGGCATTGATACCCTGAGTTTCGATCTCTCTTAACTGCATCTTTACGTTTTCGGCTGTTTTTCCGCCAATATAGAGGCAAAGTTCATTTCTGATAACGTTCTTTATCGTTTCGTCAAAAGAAAGTCCGCCGCACTTGATCATTCGGCTTATTACTATACCGCCGAGTGAAATGATGGAGATATCGGTAGTATTGTATCCGACATCGACTATCAGAACACCCTGGGAATTCTTGACGTCTATATCCATTCCGAGACCGTTTGCCAGAGCTTTTTCAACGACCATGATCCTGCGGGCCTTAACTTCGGAATCTTTGATCAGATCGTAGAACGCTCTCTTCTCTACTTCCGTGATATCCGTAGGAACTGCCATAAAGAAATCACCGGGCTTAACGTTGTTTTTCATGATACCGTTCATGAAATGATTGATGAGTATCTCCATGTTCTGGATATCCGCGATAACACCGTTGCAAAGCGGGTATGAAATGGAAATGTTACCGGGAGCCTTTTCGTACATTTCAAATGCGGAATCACCGTATGCAAACAGTCTTTTTTTGTTCATGATGGCGATCATGTTCTTTTCAAGCATGATACTGTCATCAAGACGGCTGTAAATTTTTATATTACTGGTACCGAGATCGATACCAAAAGAATGAGTGTTCATTCATATCTCCTGTCTTAATTGATTTAAAGAAGACCACATGATCTACCGAATTTTAATAATACCATAAATATCGGATTTTTAAAACAGTTAAGGATAATTTAATAATCCCTATATAAGACCTTTGTTTTTAAGCGCCTGAACGGTATTGAGGATACCGATCTTTACATGCGGCCATGTTATGCCACCCTGAAAATATGCGGCATAAGGCTCACGAAGCGGACCGTCGGCGGATAACTCTATGCTTGCGCCCGATACAAAAGTTCCGGCAGCCATTATGACCTTGGAATCATATCCGGGCATATCCCAGGGTTCAGGTCTTACGTTTGAATCAACGGGAGAAGCGGCCTGTATCGCTTCGCAAAACGCTATGAGTTTTTGAGGGTCGTGAAAAGAAACCGCCTGAATGATGTCGTTTCTTTCTCCGTTAAAGGAAGGTACACAGTCAAAACCGAGCTTTTCATATATGCCCGCGGCGAAAACGGCACCTTTTAAGGCACTTGCCGTAACGGTGGGTGCTAAGAAAAGTCCCTGATAAAGGTTTTTAAGCACATCAAGCGAAGCACCGACTTCACGTCCGAGTCCCGGGCTTGTAAGTCTGTAAGAAGCTCTTTCAATGCATTCTTTTGAACCCGCTATATAACCGCCTATCGGAGCGAGTCCTCCCCCGGGGTTTTTGATAAGAGATCCCACTGTCATATCGGCGCCGAATTCGGAAGGTTCGCAAACATCGGTAAATTCGCCGTAACAGTTGTCCACCATAACTTTAACGGAAGGCTTTACTTCCTTGACGAACTTTATGAGATCGGCGATCTCTTTTACGGAGAACGATTTTCTGGTCTGGTAACCCTTTGAACGCTGGATAGTGACAAGTTTCGTCTTTTCGTTGACGGCATTTTTGATGCCTTCGTAGTCGAATCTGTCGCCTTCAAGAAGTTCGACCTGACGGTAAGTTACACCGTATTCTTTTAAAGAACCAACGGAATCCCTTATTCCGATCACTTCTTCCAATGTATCGTAGGGCTTTCCGACAGGGCTTAAAAGCTCGTCTCCGGGCAGAAGGTTTGATGAAAGTGCAAGGCTTAAAGCATGGGTTCCGCAGGTGATCTGGGGACGCACAAGGGCATCCTCCGTCTTAAATACGGTGGCATAAACTTTTTCAAGCGTATCACGTCCGATATCACCGTATCCGTATCCGGACGTTCCAAGTAAACACGCTTCGCTTACGTTGTTTTTTCGAAAAGCGTCAAGCACTTTTAACTGATTGATCTCGCTGATCTTATCGATCAGGGCAAATCTTTCGCTGCATGCCGACAGTATTTCGTCGGAAAGTTTTATGATATCTTCGTCTATTCCGAATTGTCTGTATGCTTCGGGTAAGACCTTGTTGATACTATCCATTCTGATTCTCCGTTATGATCCCGCGGTCCGTAAGGTCTTTGATCATATGCTCGACAACCGCTTCGTCTTCTTTATATTCATCTCTGTCTATGAAGATCACATCTTCTTCCCGCTTAAACCATGTGAGCTGCTTTTTGGCATAATGTCTGCTGTCGCGTTTTATCCTGTATACAGCTTCTTCAAACGATATCTCGCCGTTTAAGTGATCGAGTATCTCTTTGTATCCAAGGCCCAGCATCGAATGATTGTCGCGGGAAAGACCTTGTTCTTTTAACTTAATGACCTCGTTTAAGAGGCCGGCGGCCATCATCCCGTCAACTCTTTGATCGATGGCGGCATAAAGATCTTTTCTGTTGCGTGTAAGACAGTAAAAAGCATGATCGTAAGGCGATGCTTTTGCGTGCATCTCTTCATTGTGTGTCTGAATGCTCTTTCCTGTTTCCTTAAAAAACTCGATTGCCCTTATAACGCGCTTTACATTATTGGGGTGGATCGCATCTGCGCTTTGCATATCGAGTTCTTTTAACATATCGTGTACCGCTTCGGGGCCTTTTTCATCGGCAAGTTTAAACAGTTCTTCGCGAAGCGCCGGATTCTCACCGTTACTTTCGGTAAAATCGGTTTGATACAGTAAGGCGTGAATATAAAAGCCCGTTCCGCCGGCGATTATAGGTATATGACCGTTGGAATATATGGTCTCTATCGCCTTTTCGGCCTGTTCCCTGAAAAAGAAAATGTTAAAATCTTCGTGGGGATCGAGTACATCGATAAGATAATGCGGAATTCCCCGCATCTCTTTGCGTGTAACCTTGGCGGAACCTATATCCATTCCTTTGTAGACCTGCATGGAATCGGCCGAGATTATCTCTCCGCCTATCTTGCCGGCCAGTTTTACGGATATCGCGGTCTTTCCGACAGCCGTCGGACCCGCGATTATTACAAGAGGCTTTTTCATAAACATATCCTAGACTATACGCTTAAATTTGCGGTCAAGTTCGGTTTTGGTGATGCAAATGAGCGTGGGGCGACCGTGCGGGCAGTTATAGGGATTGTCAAGAGTCATAAGCTCATTCATTATATTCTTTATCTCTGCTTCGTTAACTTTAGTATTTCCTTTGATGGCGGCTTTACATGACATTGATGCCAGTTTTTCGAGTATCGCTTCGGGGTCTTTGCGGGCCGAGTATTCGTGTACTTCAAAAAGCAGCCTTTTAAACATTTCTTCTTCGGTATTTGAAAACAGTTCCATCGGAACGCCGCGTATCGCAATGCTGTCGGAACCGAAATCGTCTATCTCAAAGCCTATCTTTACAAAAAGATCCATGTTTTCATCAAGAGATTCGCGTTCGTTTCTGGTAAGTCCTATCAGCATCGGAGGATCCATATACTGAGTATCGGCGACGTAATCGTTTTTGTAGGCTTTTAGGAATCTTTCATAATTTATCTTTTCATGTGCCGCATGCTGATCCATCAGGAAAAGATTGTCACCCTGCCATATAAGCCAGTATGTGTCGAAAACCTGCCCGAGTATCGTGTATTCTTTGAGCGGTTTGTCATCGATAAGCCTGTCTTCGAACATATTGGATTGTTCATAACGCGGAATATCGGATTTGATAT
>CACYCC010000039.1 GCA_902772805.1 uncultured Lachnospiraceae bacterium
ACTGAGCTGACGGTTACTAATAGGTCGAGAGCTTCACTACGAGAGGTTATCCCTCGGTCACTTCTGTTTTGTATTAAGCAGTCAATGTACAATAATCCTCGATAGCTCAGCGGCAGAGCATCCGGCTGTTAACCGGAGGGTCGTAGGTTCAAACCCTACTCGGGGAGCTAAAATGCAGTATAGAACTGCAACAATAGTACGGTGCGATAGCCAAGTGGTAAGGCCCCGGTCTGCAACACCGTCATCCGCCGGTTCAAATCCGGCTCGCACCTCTAAACCTGAAGATCATTCTTCGGGTTTTTTGTTTTTTAAAGCGAGTGTTCCCTCTAAACTCTTCGTTTTTTTATAATATCGTGGTAATATTATTTAATATTACAATTTATAACCAATGTTTTAGTGACATGTTTGTCTTTGTGATATGAAGAAATTTGATAAATCTATGGTAAAAGAAACAGTGAATATTGCCTGGCCCGCTGTGATAGAGTCTTTCTTTACCGCATTTGTGGGCCTTGTGGACTCATACATGGTAAGCGGTCTGGGGAGTAACGCCGTTGCGGCGGTAGGTCTGACCACTCAGCCCAAATTTATGGGCCTTTCCATGTTCTTTGCCATCAATGTGGCTCTTTCGGCGCTTGTTGCACGCAGAAAAGGTGAAGGCAGAAAAGACGATGCCAACAATATACTGGTATCGGGTTTTCTGTTTATTTTGCTTGCGGCGGCGGTCATCTCAACCGTTCTCGTGATCTTTGCGGGAGATATCATAAGATTCTGCGGTTCAAATTCGGACACCCACGATCCCGCTACGGCGTATTTTAAGATAGTCATGGGCGGAATGATCTTTAACTGTATCCAGATGGGTATAAACTCAGCACAACGTGGTGCCGGTAACACTAAGATCACCATGCGCACCAACTTAACATCCAATACCGTCAATATAATCTTTAACTATCTTCTTATAGGCGGAAAACTCGGATTCCCTGCATTGGGAGTAAGGGGAGCGGCTCTTGCAACCGTACTCGGAACGGTTGTGGCAAGTATCATGAGTTTTGCATCCCTGTTCCAAAAAGACTGTTTTGTAAGTATCCCATATATAGTAAAGAATAAAATAAAACCGAGTCTTAATGCATTCAGATCGCTGATCAAAGTCGGATATTCCGTTTTCTTTGAACAGCTTCTTATGAGAGTCGGATTTATGGCGACTTCCATCATGGCGGCAAAACTCGGAACCGCACCGATGGCCGCTCACCAGGTCGGAATGAACATAATGGGTCTTTCGTTTTCTTTTGGCGACGGTCTTCAGGCAACGGCTGTGGCCCTTATCGGACGAAGTCTCGGCGAGGGAGACGAGGATCTTGCAAAAGAATACGGACGGACTTGCCGGGTGCTCGGGCTGATCATCTCGTTTGTGCTCGCATGCGGATATTTCTTTGGCGGTCACGCGCTGATGTCGGCATTCTTTGAAGAACCCGAGATCGTAAAGATCGGTGTTGATATTACGAGGATCATAATAATTGTCGTTATATTCCAGGTATCTCAGGTCATATACATGGGATGTTTAAGAGGCGCGGGCGATACGGGTTACACAGCATTCGCTTCCATCATCAGCGTAACGATCATAAGAACAGCATTTTCATATTTGTGCGGCTACATGCTCGGTTTCGGAATAAACGGTGTTTGGATGGGTATCCTTGCCGACCAGGTGTCGAGATTCATATTCGGATCGGTTCGATTTAAGCAGGGCAAGTGGACCAAGATAAAGATATAAATGGTTTTATGAGCCGTTTAGTGGTAAAATATACGGGTGTGATGCCGTGCCTGCTACAGGTCGGTGTTATATCCGTATTTTGAAAAGAGGCGTTATATTGAAATGTTCGTTTTATTAACGACGATATGTGTCGTTTTGATAGTTCTTGTGCTGGCATTCGTGATCATGACAAAGCCCGCACGAAAGAGAGACACTTCCTATTTTGCGGGGAAGATGTATGCACACCGCGGACTTCACGGTGACGGTGTACCCGAGAATTCGATCACAGCATTTAAGCTGGCACATGAAAACGGTTACGGAGCGGAACTCGATGTACAGATGACTTCTGACGGACAGCTTGTTGTATTCCATGACGGAAATCTTAACAGGATGTGCGGAGTCGACAAGAAACTTAAAGACTGTACGTATGAGGAGCTTTGCACTTACAGGTTAAAAGAAACCGATGAGAAGATCCCGCTTTTATCGGAAGCCCTCGAGGCACTTGGTGGTGTCGATCTGGTATGTGAGATCAAAGCCGATAACGGAGCCAAAAACTATACTCTTTGCAAGAAAACGTACGATCTTTTAAAAGATTATAAGGGCAGATTCTGTGTTGAATCATTCAGTCCTTTCCTGATGAGATGGTTCATGAAAAAGCATCCGGAGATCATACGCGGTCAGCTTTCCGAGAATTTCATCAAAACCTTTGGCTTAAACCCGGTACATTTCTGCATGGCGGAACTGCTGCATGACATAATTTCAAAGCCGGATTTTATATCATACAATTACAAGCACAAAACTCTCGGCTGGCATATTGTGAAACTGCTTTACAGACCACTGTGGTTTGCATGGACCGCAAGAGGCGACGAAGAGATCGAAAGCGCTAAAAAAGATTACGACTCGATCATTTTTGAAAAGTACGCACGCACAGACGATTCGCCGGAAATCGACAATATCGAAGATGATGTGATCGAATCGGAAGCTCTTGATAAAGATACGCTTGATAAAGAATGATAATATATCGCCCCCATAATTATTTTTAAAGTGAGGACAAAATGGAATTAAAAGACATTGATTTTGACGACGATGATTTAAAGATCGACCCCGAGGAACAAAGAAAGATCTCCGAGCCGGAATATGACGATGATTCGCAGCGTTCAAAGAGAAAACCCTTTGTTGTTGTGTTGCTGGTCCTTCTTTTTCTCGTCACCACGACTCTTGTGGCCATAGCCATACTCTACGTGGGAAAAGACCTTTTCTTACGGGAAGAGCAGAATGTCGAACAGGAAGTTGAACCCGCAGATCCCAAGATCTATACGCAGGCAGAGTTCGACGAAAAGCTTGCCGAAGCGACCCAAAAAGCGCGCGAAGAAGGCGAAAAAGACGGCGAAGAGATCATGAAAAAGATGTTAAGGGAAGTATCCGAAGATAATTCGGGTGTCCTTATGTTGTTAAGGGAACTCTATCCCGACGACATGATCTTTGTATCGGGCAGCAAGTACGAGTACTATCCCATTAACAGAAGTCTTAAACAGAACACCATAGATAATGAGCTTCTTAAAAAAGACGAAGAGACCGGAATGATATCCTATGTCGCGCCTGACGGGGCTAAATCCTATATATGCATCGATGTTTCTTCTTTTCAAAAGGAGATCAACTGGGACAAGGTCAAAGCCGCAGGCGTTGATTATGCGATCATAAGAGTGGGATTTCGCGGATACGGCACCGGTAAGATGGTGGAAGACACATATTACAAGTCAAACATCGAAGAAGCGACCAGTGCAGGCATCAAAGTCGGAGTTTATTTCTTTTCTCAGGCAACGACTGTCGAAGAAGCCATCGAAGAAGCGGACTTTGTTATAGAGAGGATCAGCCCTTACGAGATAGACCTTCCCGTTGCGATCGACATTGAGGCGATCAACGAAACCGCAAGGACGGACAATCTTACCAACGATGATCGAAGCGATTTCTGCGTGGCATTTATGGACAGGGTTAAGTCCGCAGGATATGAACCGATGATATACAGTAATCTCACTTTCTTTATCCGCAAGATGAACATGGATAAGCTTGAGGGATACGAAAAGTGGTTTGCATTTTATAACGACAGTATTTATTTCCCTTATGACATAGGAATATGGCAGTATTCCGCAACAGGTACGATCGACGGCATCTCGACCGATGTCGATCTTAATATTTCTTTCAAAGACTGGTAAACACTTATAACAACGAACGATTTGTGCAAAGCACGGAAGGGAGAGGTATGAGCGAGATCGAAACATTAAAACAGTGGATAGACGGATCACAAAACATTGTGTTTTTTGGCGGCGCGGGAGTTTCAACCGAGTCCGGTATTCCGGATTTTCGCTCGGTTGACGGACTTTACTCTCAGAAATACAAATATCCTCCCGAAACTATAGTAAGCCATACTTTTTTGACCCGCAGGACCGAGGAATTCTTTGAATTCTACAAGGAAAAAATGGTAGCGCCCGCGCTTGCAGCCAAGCCTAATGCTGCCCACTATAAACTTGCCGAATGGGAAAAAGAAGGGAAACTTAAAGCCGTAATTACCCAGAACATCGATGGGCTTCATCAGGCCGCAGGCAGCAAAGAGGTGCTTGAACTTCACGGCACCATCATGAAAAACTACTGTGACAGATGTGGCAGGAAATATGATGTTGATTATGTTCTTAATGCTTCCGGTGTTCCGAAATGCGAATGCGGCGGAACCGTCAGACCCGATGTAGTGCTTTATGAAGAAGGACTTGACATGGGTGTAATGGAAAAAGCCGTGAGATACATTGAAAATGCGGATATCCTGATAATCGGAGGCACTTCGCTTGTTGTTTATCCCGCGGCGGGACTTATACAGTACTATCGCGGCAATAAGCTTGTTCTTGTAAATCTTTCGGAGACATCTCAGGACAGAAATGCCGATCTTGTGATCAGAGAAAAGATCGGAAAAGTGTTCTCCGCTCTTTAATATTTTTCGGTTTTTTTCGGGAAATTTGCCCGTGATTATTGAAAGTTGATCATTGGTGTAGTATAATACTACGGCATTGTATGATGAGATAACGGGAGATATTAATGGGGATCAAACGCTATGCCAAGGATTATACTACAGATGTTATAACGGATCCCAACGGGCGCTCCCGAAAGATTCGGCGTTATACAGGTCCCGATTTTTATTTTTCACAAGATACCGAAACTCTTAAAAGAGGCAGGATCATCCTTGTATCGGGAATTGCGGTAAGTATTATCTGCAATCTGGTATCGTTGGTTCTCAACACATCGATCATGCATTCCTGGTTTACGTCCGGTCCGCACATTATGTGCCTGCTCGGAAATGTACATCTCGTGATGGCTTTTGTGAATTTTATTTCGTTAAAGGAACCGTTCACGCGCGAAGACAGCGAGCATACATTTGACCGGCTGGCGATATGGTCGATGCTTAACATGATTTTTTCTTTTGCCGCCGTTATCGCATGTATATTCTGGAACGTTAAGAACACACCGGCCGCAGCCGATGTAGCCGTAGTGGTACTTACAACGCTTTTGTTTTCCGCGTCGATATTTTTGTTTTCCAATAAGGGATTTGCAAAAACGAGACAGCAGTAAGTACGGCTTTTTATAGGTAATATTCATTGGGACCGCTTTCGGTTCGGATGATTATTATATAAACCATTTATTTTCAGGGAGGATTTCGGGGACCAACCCGAAAGCCACGAAAAAGGAGGATATGTAAAATGAAAAACAAGAAACTCGCAGCCCTCGTGTTGTGCGCAGCTCTTGTTGTATCTACCCTTGCAGGATGTACCGGTAAAGATACCGCATCGACACCCGCATCTGTAGACAGTACTACAAGTACTTCCGCTTCCACCGATACAACAGCATCTGTTGATGACGGCGGACAGACCGAGGCAAAAGAAAGCACGATGGTATATGCTACATCAGCTTTCGGTCAGAAATTCAGCCCCTTCTTTGCAACTACCGCTTACGATATGGAAGTTGTAGATCTTACACAGGCCGGATTACTGGCTGCAGACCGTGGTGGTGCTGTTATCAATAACGGTATTGCCGGAACAGACGTTGATTACAACGGAACAAGTTACAACTACAAAGGCATGGGCGATGTAGAAGTTGTTCAGAACGCAGACGGTTCTGTAGATTACAAGCTCACAATGCGTGATGACGTTAAGTTCTCTGACGGAGAACCCGCTACCATCGATGACGTTATCTTTTACATCTATGTACTCTGCGATCCTACATACGACGGATCTTCAACCATCTATGCACTTCCCATCAAAGGTATGGAAGAGTACAGAAGCGGTATGGATTCACGCGGTAATGCCATCTTCGCAGCAGGCGACGGCGGATATGAAGCCAACGACAACTATACCGAAGACCAGTACAATAAGTTCTGGGATTACTACAACAACAATGCAGGTGCAGATTTCGCTCAGGAAATCGTAGATTACTGTATTGCAAACGGATACAACGCTGCCGGTGATTCTGTTGCAGCATGCGCAGCCAACTGGGGATACGAACTCGAAGACAGCGCTACCACTCAGGATTTCTGGGATGCTATCGTAGCAGCTTATGAAACTGCTGAAGAAGCAGAATCAGTTGAAACCGCAGGTTCAACAAGATTACAGCTTACTATCGCTGCACTCGGCAAAGATTATGAGACCGGTGTTGAGACAGGCGAAAGCGCTCCCAACATCGAAGGTATCGAGCGTACAGGCGACTACAGCCTTACCGTTCACATGACCGAGTACGATGCTACAGCTATTTACAACATGAGCTTCACCGTAACTCCTCTTCACTATTATGGTGACAAGGCTCAGTATGATTACGCAAACAACAAGTTTGGTTTCACAAAGGGTGACCTTTCCGGAATCAAAGCTAAAAACACCACTCCTCTCGGATGTGGCGCTTATACATTTGAAAGTTATTCAAACGGTGTTGTTACCTTAAAGGCTAATCCTTACTATTTCAAGGGCGAACCCAAGGTTAAATACCTTCTTATGCAGGAATCTGTTGATTCCGACTATGTTCCCGGTGTTGTTACCGGTTCATTCGACGTTGCTTCTCCTTCTATAAGCGACGACGTATTAAAGGCTATCAAGGATGCCAACGGCGGAGAACTTAACGGTAATACCATTACAACCGCTCTCGTTGACTATCGCGGATACGGATATCTCGGAATCAATGCCGACCTTGTAAACGTAGGCGGAGATCCTTCATCCGATGCATCCAAGAATCTTCGTAAGGGATTCATGACACTGTTCTCTGTATATCGTGATACCGTTATCAATTCTTACTATGGAGACAGAGCTTCGGTTATCCAGTATCCTATCTCCAATACTTCATGGGCAGCTCCCAAGCCTGCAGATGAAGGATACAAGACAGCTTACTCTGTTGATGTTGACGGAAATGCGATCTATGATTCTTCCATGAACGAAGAACAGCGTTACGAAGCAGCCAAGAACGCAGCTATCGGATACTTCAAGGCAGCAGGCTTCACCTTTGATGAAGCAGCAGGCAAGTTTACCGATGTTGATACCACATACGAAGTTATGATCCCCGGTCAGGGAACGCAGGATCACCCTGCATACGGTGTAGCCGTTGCAGCATCCGAAGTTCTTGAAGAGCTCGGCATCAAGCTTCAGGTTAACGACGTAGGAACAAGCGTATGGAACAATGCACTTGAATCCAACACCGCTATGATGTGGGCAGCTGCTTGGCAGTCAACCGTTGACCCTGATATGACTCAGGTTTACTCAGGTGCCAACGCTCACGGTAACGGAACCAATTCAAACCACTACTCTGTTGATGATGCAGATCTTGATGCTCTCATCAAGGCAGGTCGTCAGAGTGCCGATACCGAAGAAAGAAAGTCGATCTACAAGGAAGCAATGGAGATCATCATGGACTGGGGTTGCGAACTTCCTCTTTATCAGAGAAAGGACTGCACAGTCTTCTCTACCGAGAGAATCAACATTGATACCGTTCCGAAGGATATGACTCCTTACTGGGGAGCATTTGCTGAGATCGAAACAATGGAGACCAAGTAATTAAGATCTATCGATCAGATCAATAGGGCGCTGTGCTCCGGCTTAACGGAGCACGGTACCCCTTTGCCCTTTTCCGATATGAGTTTGTTGGAAGAAGGCGAAGGGGTACCGTTTTTGCGGTTTATTGACAAATTAGAAGTTGGAGAACAGATATGGCTAAGTTTATTACCAAGAGATTGTTATACAGTATTATGATATTGTTTTTTGTAATGCTGTTGATATATGCGCTCATGTATAACATGCCCATGAGTTTCGTGGAGACCAAGGCGAGAGAACTCGCATCCCGTCCGGGTGCCACCAAGAGTTACGCCGAGTGGCTTGCGGATCTTAATGCCCAATACGGAATGGACAAGGGAGTCATAAGGGGCTTTTTTGTATGGCTTAAAAACGCTGTTAAGGGTAACTGGGGTGACAGCTGGGCATGGACCATTCCCGTAACTCAGAAATTCCATGACACTATCTGGTACAGCTTTATGCTGGGACTTGTCTCATTTATCTTTGAGATCATCATCGCGATACCTCTCGGTATCACTGCGGCACGCAAGCAGTACAGCTTTACGGACTATTTTACGACGGTTGTCGCAATGGTCAGTATCTCGATGCCGACGTTCTTTTTGGCAACCCTTCTTAAATATATATTTGCGGTTAAACTTGGCTGGTTTGACTTGACCGGTATGCAGGGACGTGATTATCAGTTCCTGTCGGAGTGGGGAAAGTTTCTGGATATGGCCAAGCATTTTGTGCTGCCTGCCATCACGATAACCGTGGTCAGCATCGGCGGACTTATGCGTTATACACGTACCAATATGCTGGAAGTACTTAACTCCGACTATATCAGAACGGCCCGTGCCAAGGGTGTTCCCGAGAAAAAGGTAATCGGAAAGCATGCATTCAGAAATACACTGATCCCGCTTGTTACAATGCTCGGCGGTTCTCTTCCCGGACTGTTTTCGGGAGCGCTTATCACAGAGACGCTGTTCGGTATCCGCGGTATCGGTTATGCTTCATACAATTCAATGACTCAGGCAGATATACCGTTTATCATGTTCTATCTGGCACTTATGTCGGTACTGACACTTCTCGGTAACCTTATTTCAGACCTGTTGTATGCAGCGGTAGACCCTCGAGTAAGACTTAATTAATATAAAGGAATTTAGGTAACATGGCTTCTTATAATCTGAATGAAATGTTAAAAAACAGAAATAACGAATCTGCCGGCGAGTCCGAAGTTAAACTCGACGATGTGGCCAGAGTAAAAGTACTCTCGCCCGGACGCCAGGTTTTTAAGCGCTTTATACGTAACAGACTTGCTGTATTCGGTTCTGTTCTTTTGATCACGATGTTTCTTTTCGCATTCGTGGGACCTTTGGTATATCCATACGGACAAAAAGAGATATTCTACAAATACGATACGCAGAACGTAAACTATGCCCTGGCCAAGGAGATCACATCTTATACGGGATATGATGTCAATGCCGATATAGAGGTACCCAAGTCTGTTACAACATCAGTTAACAGCCTTGCAAAAAGGATGATAGCATCCGGCACGGACGATGCGCTTATGGGTACGGGTTCCGAGGCATTTTTGCTTGAAAGATTAACCGACGACGTATTCTTGCTTCAGTCAAGCGAAGCTTTACCGGTTGCTTTGATGGGTGAAGGAAACGCCAAGATCGGCACATACGATCAGATCAAAGATGAGATCAAGTTTTCGGGAAAAGCGATCGAAGGATTAAAAGATGCACTTACCAAAAACTTTAACAAAGCCGGAGGAGAGTTTACTTTCGATTCCGTTAAATACACATATAAAAAGGGTAAAGCAAAATCTTTTGATATCTATGCCGAGTTAGACGGCATCCAGTACTTTGAAGATGTCGATGACGCAGGATTTGAAAGTGCTTTCGAAAAGGCTGTTAAAGCCAAGGCATTTTCTTTTGCCTCACAGGGAATGACCTACTATCTTTATGAAGGTGATACGGGTTACGAGGCATACAGAGTCCACATGGCAACTCCCGCCAAAGTATTTTCAAGGCTTACATTTAACTATTTCACGACGGGAAATGCCGTTTCCGATGATGTCAAGGCTCAGGTCTTCTATAATATCGGAGAAAAAGAGTTTGAATATAACGGTAGCAAATATTCGATCGAAGCAGGGGACGATGTAACGGTTCTTAAAAAAGACGGTCAGGATCTTGCGGAACTTACGGATTTCTCGATCAAGAGATATACCGGTGAGGACAGCGTAGACTACGACCTCAAGGAAGAACTCACCAAAACGATCCGTGCGATGGATGAGCGCGGTGAAAAGAGCGGCGAGCTTACATACAATCTTCCGATGCAGCAGGAAGACGGAAAATACAGTTACGATGAAGACGGAAATCTTCAGTACGCCGAGACCAGGATGCTCATCACCAAGCGTGATACGGGAGAATACCTTATAAACTGCGACCAGATAATCTACGTTATCGATATGTTCTCACTTTCTTCGGAAAAGCACATACTCGGTACCGACGGTGACGGATTTGACGTTCTTGCACGTATCATGTACGGCGGACGTATCTCTTTGATGGTCGGTTTCGTGGTAGTGTTCTTAGAGATAATACTGGGCGTTATCATGGGCGGTCTTGCCGGATATTACGGCGGATGGGTTGATAACCTTATCATGAGAATGGTTGACGTATTCTACTGTCTTCCCAGTCTTCCGATAATGATCATCTTAGGTGCCATGATGGATGCTCTCCGTATGGATACATACATTCGTCTGATGATAATGATGGCAACGCTCGGTCTGTTAGGATGGGCCGGAGTTGCGCGTATGGTCCGCGGTCAGATCCTTTCCTTAAGAGAGCAGGAGTTCATGGTTGCGGCCGAAGCGACAGGTATCAGGGTCAAGGATCGTATATTCAGACACCTTGTTCCCAATGTAATGCCTCAGCTTATCGTAATCGCTACAATGGGTATGGGTTCCGTAATACTTACCGAATCTACGTTAAGTTATCTGGGACTCGGTGTTAAGCATCCTCTTGCAACATGGGGAACCATCATCAACTCGGTTTCTTCATCGACGGCGATG
>CACYCC010000040.1 GCA_902772805.1 uncultured Lachnospiraceae bacterium
AAGCGGATATGATAACAGTATTTTCTTCGGCGATGACGGTAATTGGGAAAGCAACAACGGTGATTATGGATATTTCGACGATTCCTATTTTTACGATGATTCGGATTATGATGATTACGGCGGTGAGAGTTCTCTTATAACATTCGAAGAAGAACCGTTTGTGGATTCCGACGGGAATTTCGGTTTTGTGCTTGATGAAGACGGTCTTTACTATGCATCATATGTAATGGCATATGTATTCTTGAACCTTGATGACGATACATTTGTCTGTATCGGTGAGACCGATGATATTTACGGTGACTGGGATACGGGTGAATTTTACGATAACTTTGACGGATGCTGGCTGTCTCTTCCGGACGGGCAACTGCTTTCGACCTATATTGCCGATACAACCGACGAATATACGGTATACACATCACCCATCCTGTTAAACGGCGAAAGGACAAACCTGCGTTTCAGAAGTTACTGGGACGATTACAGGATCGAAGTGGAAGGCGTCTGGGACGGTATCGATGAAAGCGGTATCGCGTCAAGAGAGATAAGACCTCTTAACGCGGGCGATGTGATAGAAGCGGTATATTATCTTGACGATGATTCGGAATTTTCCGACGGAAGTTATACATGGAGATCGGGTGACAATCTCGATTATGCTTATCTTCCGGAAGGAGAATATTATTACGGATTTGAGATAGATGACTGTTACGGAGATTACTATGTTTCCGACTGTGTGGTATTTACGATCGACGAAGACGGAAATATCTACTTTGAGTATTGATGATCTTTAAACGGGAAATTATATGGATAAGAAACGTATTATAAAGATAGTGGTCGGGATACTGGCCATATATGTCGGACTTTCGATCATACTGTATATAGCCGAGGGAACCGCCACTTCGGGCGGAGCCATACACACCGTCGGTGATATCGTATGGTATGTTCTTGCCACGCTTACGACTGTCGGATACGGTGATGTAACGCCGGTTACGGGTATAGGCAAACTTATCGGTGCCATCATAATGTTTTCAAGTGCGGGAGTTCTGACGTTTTTACTGGGACTTCTTGTTTCACTGTTCTTCGGAAAACTTGTGCCGGTATTTGCGCTTTGGAAGAACAGAAAATGCACATGGTATGTTTTTTCCGACGCCAACGAAAACACAAGGTATCTTGCCGAAAGACTTATTTCGGAAGATCCCAAAGCACACGGCGTCTTTTGTACCGATCCCGGCAGTTTCAGGCAGGATTCAAGCGAGATCAACAGACGTATCACGGCTATCGATGAAGATGCGGACACTGTGGTCGGTATGCAGAACGGCAAGAATCCCTGCCATGTCTTCTTTATGACAACAAACGGCTGGGACAATTATGACGAAGCAGTCAAGTTTCTTGAGAAAAACAAACGCGACAACGTAACCGTCTATTGTGAGACCGAATATCAGCCCGAACATATGCCAAGACATATGGTGATATTCAATCTGCCGGACAATACGGCCAGAAGCTATTGGCTTGATGCCCCCATAGAACCGGATGAAAAGCTCATCGTGTTTATCGGTGGAGGACATCTTGCTTACAGAATGCTGGAGAGAGGACTTTTGATAAATGTTCTTCCCGATTCTCATCCGCTTGAATATCATCTTTTCGGTGAATGGGGTGATTTCAGACGCGATCACTTCGAGCTGGAAAAGGCGGTACTTGTAGATAAGATCTCTGATGAATCGGACAGCGTTATATTTGAATCTCGTCCGTGGAACGAAGATGCGGATCTTATAAGACGGGCAGACCGTATCATTATTGCGGGCGATGATGAGGACGAAAATATCGTCATCATGAACAAACTCTCCAAGTATTTCCCGCATAAGGCATGCCTTGATATTTATGCTTCCTTTGCGGGAGACGGTTCGCGTGTGATAGGTGCGCAGTCACGGGTATTTTCACGCGAGACCGTCATGAAAGACAAACTCAATTATACGGCCGTTACTTTAAACGACCTTTATCGCAATAAGACCGGCGGAGGGTCGGATTTCAATGAACTCGAGACTTTTTACCGTCAGTCCAATATATCTTCAGCCGACCATCTGCTTACCAAGATACGCCTTCTTTTGCCCGATGAGCATGCAAATAAGATCACGGGTGAACTTTGCGGGAAGGCATATAAGGTATATGAAGGCCTGTCACCCGAAGATATCGAAAAATGCCGATATCTCGAGCATAAGAGATGGTTCAGGTTTTATGTGATGAACAACTGGGCATACAGTGAAGTTCGCGACAATGCAAGCCGTCATCACACCATGCTGGTGGAATATGACAAACTCACTCCCGCCGAGCAGGCACTTGACGATTCGGCATGGGAAGTGCTTTCGGAGGTGGCAAAAGTATGGCAGTAATACTCATAGCGGCCGCGGTTTTTCTGTTTCTGATCCTTTACATAGCGGTTGAACAGGATAAAAGAGAGAAATTCACGGGAATAGCGTTTTTCCTGGCAACCGTCGGCGGTATCGTGATATACGGCTTAAGTTATTCCATTGAAGGCAAGGATATCTGGGCCGATGCTGCAGGTGTTTTACAAACGCTTGTGGATGTCGGAAGAATGTTTGTCGGCATGAACAATTTAAGCGTCTTTAAACAGATGCTCATCGACAAAGGCATGGAGAACGATGCCTGGTATTTCCTGTTCTGGATAGTTCACTTTCTGGCTTATTATTCGATGGCCAGTGCCGCGATACTTACACTCGGTAAAGGTGCCGCGCGTAAGGTACAGCTCTGGCTTTTAAATGTAAGAGATGTGGAACTGATCTACGGAATAACCGACATTTCTCTTGCAATGGGAAGACATATCGCTTCAGACCCTCATGTTTCCGTAGTTTTTGTCGGTCAGGCTTCTTCGGCTCAGGAGATTGCCATCAGGCAGATGAAGGCACTTTTACTTACGGACGATGTTGCTATGATCCCCGAGGAAGGCTTGTTAAAGCGCATTTCGGTCACCGAACGCAAGGGCAGGCTTAAACTTTTTGCGATATCCGACGACGGTGAGGACAATTACAATTATGCCCTCCGTCTCATGCGCCTGTTGGAAAAAGAAAAAGTTAAACCTTCCCGTACGACGCTTATCCTGCTTGGACGCGAAGAAAGACACGGAGGCATCCTTCAGGCGGGACGTTCCCATTACGGATACGGGGAAGTTCAGATATATGATGAATCGGAGCTTACGTCCCGTATGCTGATCAGAAAGTTCCCTCCCTGCAATGCGCTTTCTTTTGACGAAAACGGAGTTGCCGAAAGGGATATGAAAGTCCTGCTGCTGGGATTCGGAGTAAGCGGTCAGGAAGTTCTCAAAAAACTTATTGCCAACGGGCAGTTTGAGGGCAACAATTTCAGCGTTGACGTATTTGATCCCGAATACGGCCGCCGCGACGGCTTTTACCGGGAAAGATATTCATCGATGCTTGAAAATTATGATATAAACTTCCATCAGTACGGTGGCAGAAGCCGTGAATTCTGTGATTATTTAAAAGAAAACGCCCGAACCCTTACATACCTTGTCATCGCCATCGACAATATACCCTTAAGCCGTAAACTTGCCGAGGAGATCATGGAGTTTCTTGCCAAATACGGTGTTATACTTCCGGTATATGTGTGCTGCGACGGAACGGTTTCCTGTTACAGACTTCACGAAGAAAGTATTTCATACAGCCTTCATGATATGGGCAATCTTTTTGGCGGTGATATGGATATGCGTGCCATGCAGATCAATCATTTTTATAACGACCCCGCGGGTTCATCGCGTGAGCAGTGGCTTGAGGCCGATTATTTCAGCCGTATGAGCTGCCGGGCAAGTGCGGATTTTCTGTATTCATATCTTAAGCGCGTCGGAGCACTGGAAGGAGAAGAGATCTCTTACGAAAAACTCGAGATACTGTCAAAGACAGAGCATTTAAGGTGGAGTGCATTCCATTATTCGATGGGTTATTCGGCTATGACCGTGGAAGAGTGGAATGAAAGAGCATCGGAGTATAAAAAGCAGGTTGCTGCCGGAGAAAAGAAACTCATAAAGATAGGCAAAAATACGGACGATCATCGTCATGCCTGTCTTGTAACGTGGGATGAACTTGACGAACTGTCCGAACGAGAGAATAATATTACGGGCGGTAATGTCGATTACAAACAATTCGACCGTGACAATATACTGGCTATGGTCGAACTGTTAAAACATTGATCGGGATCCCGGTCCGCTTAAAATATGCGGTATCCCGACAGGAGCGGAAATGGACGAAAAAGATCTTAAAGAGACACAGGTTTCATCAAAAGATGTATATGACGGATCAATACTTCATGTAAAAGAAGATATCATAAAACTTCCGAACGGCAAGGAGGCGAGCCGGGAACTTATAAGACATATAGGTGCGGTTTGCGTGGTTCCGGTGACTTCCGACGGAAAGGTCATAATGGAAAGGCAGTTTCGCTATCCCATAGACCGGGTGATCACGGAGATCCCTGCCGGAAAACTTGACAGTTACGATGAAGACCGCCTGGAAGCAGCCAAGAGGGAACTTCGCGAGGAAACGGGTTATACCGCATCAGACTGGAGAGATATCGGTCTTTATTATCCCGCACCGGCATACAGTGACGAAAAGATCACGATGTATCTTGCTACCGGTCTTACAAAGGGAAGCCGGGATCTTGATGAAGATGAGTTTTTAAATATCATCGAGATTCCCATCGAGGAGCTTGTTCGTGATATAGTATCGGGAAAGATCACCGACGGCAAGACTCAGGTGGCCGTATTAAAGGCATATGAGATCATCAGAAATGCATGATGCCTTCCCGGCATGAAACGGAGAAT
>CACYCC010000041.1 GCA_902772805.1 uncultured Lachnospiraceae bacterium
CTGCGCCTCACGTGACGAATACTTGTTGTGCTTGTCTATCCAGGCACTGAGGTCTTTGTAATCGTAATGCTTGGAATCACATTTTGCACTTACCGCACGGCCTTCGAACAGCACGATATGCTCATCCATCGCGCGGTCCTCGATGTTTCCTTTGCCGAATTTAAAGCAGACAAGTTTCTTAAACGGATATATTCCGCCATGCTTAAGACTCTTGCCCATGAAGTTGACTTCAAATCTTAAAATGATGCCGTTTACATCGGTATCGGTATTTTCGTTGCAAAGCTTCTCAAGTTCCGCCGCCGAAGCCTCGGTCAGCCTCTCATCCGCATCGATCCTTAAAACCCATTTTGTCGTGATCCCGGCATTTTCCATACCGTACAGAAACTGCTTGGCATACAAAAAAGGCCTAAGCTCATTTACCAGCACCTCCGCGCCGGCTGCCTTGGCAAGGCTTACCGTTTCATCGGTACTCCCCGAATCAACCACAACTATTCTTTTTACAATACCCTTTATCGAAGAAATACATTCGGTGATGTTCTTTTCTTCGTTACATGTAAGGATTATCGCGGTAATGTCTGCCATTTATTCCTGCTCCTGCATTCTCTTAATGCCGCTGTCCGGCGTTTTCCTTCGCTATATTATCTCTTCTATCTCGTCCATGAGTTTAGTTTTATTAAAGTGTTCTTCGGCATATCTGCCGGAATTCTCTCCAAGTCTCTTAAGCTCCGACGGATCCATATCCATCATCTTTATCATATTGTCGCAAAGCCCCTTTACATCACCTACCGGAGAAGCAAATCCCGCACCGGCTTCTGCGATGATCTCTTTGGTCTCGCCTCCCGCCGCTGCAAGTATCGGCATATTGCATGCCATGTAAGACTGAAGTTTTGCGGGTATCGTCATATTGAAAAGTTCATTGTCGGTAAAAGAAACAAACGCCGCATCACAGCCGGCAAGCCAGGCCGGAATCTCGCCGGATGGCTTACGCCCCGCAAAAAAGAAGCATTTGTCGGCACCCTTAGCCGAAACTTCTTCGCGTAACTTATCCATATATCTTCCGTCGCCCACGATAACAAAATCGCATTCGCGGCCACGGGACTTAAGTTCATCGTAAAGTCCGGGCAGTATATCAAGCCCTTGGGCATACCCGATATTTCCGGTAAATATAAGTTTAAACCGATCGTCCCCGGGAAAACCTTCCGGTGGCCCCACGGCTGCCGGGCTGCTGCCATCTGCTGCTTTGCCGACAGGCTTATAAAACTCCTCTGCGTACTGCGGCCAGAACTTAACTTTACTGTTTCCGGCTGCGTCTTTGGTACTTTCCCTTTCGTCAAGTCGTTTCTTAAAGCTTTCGGATGTGGTAAGGATCGTAGTACATCCGCGATATATCTTGTCGGACATCCTGCTGACCGCATTTAGAACTCTCTTATTCTTGATACCGGCAACCGCCTCAAGATTTTCAGGCCACAGATCCTGAACATATATCGTACAGGGTATTTTACGGCGTTTGGCAAACTTAACCGCAGGAAGTGCCTGAGTCATCGGAGAAACTTCAAAAATAAACACACTGTCGGGTCTTAACCGGGTAAACGTCTTGAATATTCCGGCACTTATGACAAAAGAAGCATAATTCATCATAAGTCTTAAGGCGCTGTGACCTCTTGATACGATCGGAACACGAACGATCTTAACACCGTCATGAGTCTCACGTCTTTTCTTAAACAAGCCGTAGCCCTTGTAAAAACGGCCTTCGGGATAATTGGGAATACCTGTTAACACGGTCACTTTGTGACCGCGTTTAACCCATTCGGCAGTCATATCATTGATCCTGAAAGGTTCAGGATAATAGTACTGCGTCACGCACAATATGTGTTTATGCCCTGACTTGCCATCAATCATTTTTATACCCTGACTTGCCATCAATCATTTTTACATCACGGCCTGCCGCTATTTATCCCTGTTCATTGCTCCGGTGCCGCCTTCCACAACTCCGTCCTGGCGGGCGACACTTAAAAAGGTCCTGAATATGCACTTTATGTCCATAAAGAGGCCCATCTTCCTGACATATTCGCCGTCAAGTGCGGCTTTCACGGGAATCTCAAGTTCATCGCGCCCGTTGACCTGAGCCCAGCCGGTAAGACCGGGCAGCACATCGTTGGCGCCGTATTTATCGCGTTCTTCTATAAGGTCGTACTGATTCCAGAGTGCGGGGCGCGGACCCACTATGGCCATGTCGCCCTTTATGATATTGAATATCTGCGGAAGCTCGTCAAGGCTTGTTTTCCTTAAAAACTTACCGACTTTGGTAATATACTGTTCGGGATCTTTTAAAAGATGGGTAGGGGTATCCTTGGGAGTATCTATACGCATGGTACGGAATTTGAGGATATTAAAGTGCTTTTTGTGTATGCCGACTCTTTTTTGTTTAAAGAAAACGGGGCCCCTCGAATCGATCTTTATCATGACAATTAGTATCACAAAAAGCCATGACAGCAATATTGCTCCCAGTAAAGAAAACAAAAGATCAAAAAAACGTTTAAAGAAGTGTTTGTACATCGCGGTTCCCAATTAATTGAAATTTGCGTTTGCAAATTTATGATTCCTTAGAGATTAATGCAAATTCGTGTTCCCAGGTCGGTGCGGGAAACAACCGTAAAGTTTCCTTTGTGGCGGTCGACGATCCATTTTGCGATCGAAAGACCGAGTCCCGTGCCTTCTCTTGAGCGGGCCTCATCGGCGCGGTAAAATCTTTCAAACATATGCTCAACATCGTTGGCGCTCATGCCTATACCGGTATCCTGCACCATGAGATAATCTTCACCTTTTTCGTTGATGCCGGTACCCAGTATTATCTCATCGCCTTCGTTGGTATACTTGGCGGCATTGTCGACCAGTATGCGGACAGCCTGCTTTAAGAGTCCGGGATCCGCATTTATATGAAGGTTTCCGTCAAACAGCTTTATCCTGTAACGGTGATGCTCGTCGATCATCAGCGATTCTTCGTAAATTTCCTGCATCATGGCGTTAAGATCCACGTCTTCGGGCTTAAGTTCCGTTCTGCCGCTGTCACCGCGAGCCAGGAAAAGAAGCTGCTCGACAAGATGTTTCATGTTGGCTGACTCGTTTTTGATGGCAGTGATCGATTCTTCGAGCACTTTTTCGTCATCCCTGCCCCATCTCGAAAGCATATTTGCATATCCTTCGATAACGGCGATAGGCGTCCTCAATTCATGTGAAGCATCATTGACAAATCTTGCCTGCTGACGGTAGTTTTCTTTCATCCTGCCTATCAGCTTGTTCATGGCAGTTTCTATACCCTGAAGTTCTTTATCGGGAAGGAGTATTTCCTTGTTGTCATCGGGCTCGATCTTCGAGATGGCATTTTCAAGAAGCTGATATTTGCTTTCATCAAATTCAAAATTCGATATCTCGTCAGCCCTTGTCGCCAGCTCATCGATCGGAGCAAGTATCGTACTTATCTTTGTAAGATCCGGTCCGATCGAAAGTAACGCACCGATAAACCTGAATGCAAAAACTACGGTCGAAGCAACGGCCGAAAAGAGCACTATTTTATATGCGCTCTCGGTCAAGAGTACCGTTCCGGCAGCATCGGTCAGTTTAAACATAAGGCTCTTTACTCCGTCGGGCATTGTTAACAATACCTTGTAGGAAAAAGAAAACGTGCCGAGTTTCTCGGTAACAGTATACACCGCCCACAATATCGGTATCAACACAAAAAGCCCGAGTGAGCCGCCAAACACTCCCCCGAGCCGTCTTGCTATGAGCATTCGCATTACTTTCCCTTTAATGGAACGTATCCTGCGCTCTTCCTTATTCGGATTTGATGACATAACCTACTCCTCTTACAGTCTGTATCATCTTAATATCATAGATATCGTCTATCTTGGAACGAAGGAATCTCACATAGACATCAACGACATTCGTTTCGCCCACATAGTCATATCCGCAGACTTTTTCAAGCAAAGTGTCCCTCGACAGCACGATATCCATATTTTCAAGCAATGTCTTAAGCATCAGAAATTCCCTGTTGGTAAGGGTGATCTCCTGCCCGTTATATGTAACGAGGTGTTTCTTTTCCTCGAGTTTAAGGCCTTTCCATACATATATGCCGTCCGCTATCCGTCCCATCGAGACATCCCCGGAACTGTCTGAGTTCTGCATTTTATTGTGCTGTTTAAGGGCTACCCTTATCCTGGCAAGCAGTTCTTCGATGGCAAAAGGCTTTGTGATATAATCAACCGCGCCCGCATCAAGGCCCGCAACTTTATCCATTACCGCATCTCTGGCAGTCAGAAGGATAACGGGAGTACCAAAGTCCGGTCCCAGCCTTCTTAACACTTCAAGTCCGTTAAGTCCCGGAAGCATGATGTCAAGAAGTATGAGATCGTAATTGTTATGAGTGGCCATTTCAAGCGCAGTGCGACCGTCCATGGCCTTGTCAACCTCATAACCTTCATGTAAGAGCTCAAGTTCGGTGAACCTGGCCAGTTTTTCCTCGTCTTCCACTACCAGAATGTGTGTACTCAAGATCAGTCCTCTTTCTGCTCCTTGTCGGGAGTTAATTCTTCTTTTACGCTGTCAGCATATTCACCGGCTTTATCCATTGCCTTATTTACCGCTTCGAAATCCGCTTCACCCTTAAATGCATATCTTACGCCAAAGAAAAGTGAAACAAGCATTACGGGAAGTGTGATGTGGAAGGTAAAGATGAGGATCAGGATCATTGCCCAAACGGGGATCTTGATGATCGTATCGTTCTTGTGAGTTACCACAAAGAAGTTTTCGTTACCTTTCTTCCATGATGACTTACAGAACTCTTTGAACTTCTCACCGTCGGCACCGCATGACTTTTTGCCTTTGCAGCATCCGTCGTCCGAATTGCCTTCGTCTTCTCCTACAACTATCGAAGGAACATATTTCTCGCCTGCGGACTTAACGGTCTTGCCTTCTTTTTCAAGATAGATCATCGCATCCAGAAGATCCCATCCCGATGCCTCGAGTGCAGCCTTGGCTTCCTCGTATGATACGTTTGCTCTCTGTCTTAATTTTTCAACCTTTTCAAATGATTCCATTTTGTTTTCTCCTTTTGGTGTGTTGTTTTCGTCTTTCGACGATACCAATTTACCAAGGGAACATTAAAGCATCTTTGAGCATACATTAAAACAAGATTAAAAAACCGTTAATCCCCCAACCGCAGTTTCACGGGTTCCCGCTCTATTCCGGCTTATAAGTCTCCACGATCTTCGCGACAGCCGCTTTTACCTTATCGGGATGCTCGTCGGCGATCTCTTTTAATTCATCGAGAGACTTTTTAAACTCATCATGATCAAACTCAATGGGCTTTCCGATGTGAATGAGCGCATTCTCGGTACCCTTAAGACCTTCTTCGTCCATTAAGAGTTCCTCGTACATCTTTTCACCCGGCCTTAATCCGGTAAATACAATCTCTATGTCTTCGCCGACGCGGTAACCCGAAAGTTTTATAAGGTTTTTGGCAAGATCCAGGATCTTGACGGGTTCACCCATATCAAGCACGAATATCTCGCCGCCCTTAGCATAGGCGCCTGCCTGAAGGATCAGGGAAACGGCTTCGGGAATGGTCATAAAATATCTTATTATCTCGGGATCCGTAACGGTAACCGGTCCGCCGGCCGCGATCTGCTTTTTGAAAAGCGGGATAACCGAACCGTTGGAACCCAGCACATTTCCGAAACGGACTGCCACAAACTCAGTCTTGGAGCCCTCATTCATCATCTGTACGATCATCTCGCACATACGCTTTGAAGCACCCATGATATTTGTGGGATTGACGGCTTTGTCGGTAGATACGAGCACAAACTTGGATACTCCGTATTTATCGGCTGCCTTAGCTGTCTTGTATGTTCCGAATACGTTGTTCTTGATCGCCTCACCGGGACTGTCTTCCATAAGAGGAACGTGTTTGTGAGCCGCCGCATGATATACGATATCGGGCCTGTATTTGTCAAATATCTGATCGATACGGTCGGCATTTCTGACAGAAGCTATCAGTACCACAAGGTCGATCTTGGGATATTTAACCTTTAACTCCTGCTGTATGTCATATGCGTTGTTTTCATAAATATCAACGATTATAAGCTGTCTGGGACTGTGTTCGCACACCTGACGGCACAGTTCCGAACCTATGGATCCGCCGCCGCCCGTTACAAGTACGACCTTATCCTTGACATATCCGGCAACCTCATCGACATTTATCTTTACGGGCTCACGTCCGAGAAGGTCTTCGATATCGACTTCTCTTAACTGTGATACGCTGACATCACCGTTGATGAGCTGATACATACCGGGCACGATCTTTAACTTACAGCCCGTTTCTTTACATATCTCAACGATCTTTTTGATCTCCTGACGGCTTGCCGAAGGGATCGCGATTATGATCTCGTTTATCTCGAATTTATTGACAGCATCCGGAATGCTTTCGCGTCCACCCACTATCGGAACGCCGCGCATGATCTTACCCTGACAGCCCTTATTGTCATCGATAAAGCACTTTACCGACATGCTGACATAGGAACTCGCCTCGATCTCTCTTAATATCGCATTTCCCGCCGCACCGGCACCCACGATCATAACGTTGTTGTGCTCGGTATGAGTGCCTCCGAAAAATCCCTTGGAACGAAGAACTCTTAAAAATCTGTACGAAAATCTGATACCGGTCACCGAAACGCCCAGGAACATCAGGTAAAACAGGTAAAAGCTCTTGGGAACCCTTATCTTAAATACGAGGGTAACTATGATCTCGAAAACCATCTCGGTAATGACGGCTCCGATGATCTTAAGCATCTCATCGGCACTGGCATATCGCCATACGCTTTTATAGAGCTGAAAGATTATGAAAATGATGATCGTACTCACAACATTCACGGGAGCAAGTACCTTCACCATGTCCATATAAACACCGGGTATCTTGTCAAAAGAAAAATCAAACCTTACCCAGATAGCTGCAAATGTGGCAACAATTATGCATATTATATCCGCTGCCGCCAGCACCATGGCCCGCTCGACTCTCTTACGACTGTCCACAAAATATGTGATCGATCCTTTTTTGTTGTTCTTTTCCATTCTTATCACGTGTTTCCTTTATTATCCGACTATATCC
>CACYCC010000042.1 GCA_902772805.1 uncultured Lachnospiraceae bacterium
CGGTTATCGGTAAAGAGGATATAGCGATATGCAAAAAGAAAAATCGGGAAAGATCGGTTTTAAACATAAAACGCCTTACAGAAGCGCCTTTTTGATCGTGCTGGCAGTTTCTCTGAGCCTCTTTTCGGCATGCGGGACAGGCGGAACCGGCGCAGCCGTGATGAATTCGGAGCTTACGCATGTTGAAACGTTATCGGAAGATACTGCCACAGAGCCTGCGGCAACACAGGCGGCAGAGCCCGCGACGTCGCAAACGACGGCAGATACGGCCGCGGAGAGCACGACGGCGACAGATACGGCCCTTGAGGGCAACAGCGAAGAACAACAGGAGGAAGAAGATATGAGCAATCCGACATTACTTTATCAGGGACATGCGAGTTTAAGGATCGTTACGGGCGAAGGAAAGGTGATATATATCGATCCGTTTGCGGGAGAAGGTTACGATCTTCCGGCGGATATCATATTGCAGACTCACGGTCATTTCGATCACGGCGATATGAGTAAGATCGCGTCTCAGAATGCCGGGTGCACCGTTATCACACATAAAGACGCACTGGTAAAGGGCGATTACAAGTGCTTTGACTTCGGATACGTAAAAGTTGAGGCTGTGGAAGCCGGTTACAACAAGAATCATGATAAAAAGAACTGTGTAGGCTACATTCTTACATTCTCAAACGGAGTGACGCTTTATGCAAGCGGAGACACTTCAAAGACAGAGCAGATGCCCGAGCTTAAGGAAAGGGATCTCGATTACGCGTTCTTTTGCTGCGACGGTGTCTACAATATGGATGTAAAAGAAGCGGTGGAGTGCGCCGAACTTGTAGGTGCCAAGGTAAGTATCCCATATCACACCGGTTCCGCAAGCGTTACACCTTACGATGCGGACAATGCCGCAAAGTTTGATGCTCCGGGTGCACTTCTTTTAAAACCCGGCGAAGAGCTTGAATTGAAATAATTTTTTTAAGGAGAAACAGAAATGAACGAACAAAAGAAGTTAAAAAGCCGTCTTGGATTCATACTTTTAAGCGCCGGCTGTGCGATCGGACTCGGAAACGTATGGAAGTTTCCCTATATCACGGGACAGTACGGCGGCGGAGTATTCCTGATCATCTATATCCTGATGCTTATCATGTTCGGTATTCCCGTTATGACAATGGAATTTGCCATAGGACGTGCCGCGCAGAAGGCTCCCGTCAAGATGTATGACGATCTTGAACCCAAGGGAAGTAAATGGCACTGGCACGGTGTAGCGGGAATGATCGGATGTATCATGTTAATGATGTACTATGCGGTTGTTGCCGGATGGATCGTAAGATATTTTGTAAAGTTCTTGACCGGCGCATTTGACGGTGCGACTCCCGATTCCATCGGCGCCGAATTCGGCGGTATGTTGTCATCGCCCGGTATCAATATCGGATATCTTGCGATAGTGGTAGTCATAAGCTTTGTGGTACTCGCGATAGGCCTTCAGAGCGGACTTGAAAAGGTCACCAAATACATGATGGTGCTGTTACTTATCATAATGCTGGTGCTGGCGATCAATTCGTTTACGATGCCCGGCAACAAGGAAGGGCTTAAGTTCTTTCTGTTACCCGATTTTAAGCGTACGCAGGAGATAGGTATTTTCAGTGTCGTAATGGGCGCGCTTAATCAGGCATTCTTTACGTTAAGTATCGGTATAGGTTCCATGGCCGTATTCGGAAGCTATATCAACAAGGACAGAAGCCTTCTCGGCGAATCCATAAACATTACGATACTTGATACTTTTGTTGCTGTAACTGCAGGACTTATCATGTTCCCCGCATGTTTTTCATACGGTATCGACGTTAACGCAGGTCCGAGCTTACTGTTCATTACGATGCCCAACGTATTTGCCAATATGCAGCTTGGAAGACTCTGGGGAACGCTGTTTTTCCTGTTCATGAGTTTTGCGGCTCTTTCGACTGCGTTCGCGGTTTATGAAAACGTTATTGCAAACTTTATGGAACTCACCAAATTAAGCCGTAAGCTGTCATGCCTTATCTGCGGAATAGGAATGTTTATACTTGCACTTCCCTGTGCGCTCGGTTTCAATAAATGGGCAGGATTCATGCCCTTCGGAGACGGCACGGGAGTGCTCGATCTTGAGGATTTCGTGGTTTCAAACCTTTTACTCCCGATCGGTGCGATAGTATATGTTGTTTTCTGTTCGACCCGTTACGGCTGGGGATGGGACAATTTCCTCAAAGAAAGTAACGCCGGAAAAGGCGCCAAGATGCCTAACTGGCTTAAGAATTACATGAGATTCTTTGTTCCGCTCGTACTTGCGGCAATACTTATATTGGGACTGCTTTCATTCTTCCATGTGAAAGTATTCGGAATACAGTTCTGATAAAGACGGGATCACTCGTTTAATATGATCTTGTCTTTGGGAAGATATTTAACCAGCATATCTTCAAGTTCTATGCCTTTGATGGGCTTTGCGAGATAATCCGTAAAGCCCATTTTGATATAATCGTCTTTGGCACCCGTCAGTGCGTTTGCGGTAAGCACTATGACGGGTGTTTCTGTATTCATGCCTTCCTTGCGGATCACATTGAATGTCTCAACTCCGTCGGGAGCGGGCATACGGTGATCGAGAAGTATGAGATCGTATTTGGTATGGCTGCAAAGGTCGATCGCATCGTTTCCTCCGGTCGCCTTATCCATGTCGATGCCTGTTTTCTTGAGCAGTGCCTCAACGACTTTTAAGTTAACCAGAACATCATCGACCACGAGTATCTTGGCCCCGTTGGACCTGAAGAGTTCGTGGTAGATCTTGCGTTCTTTTGCCTCGGTACGGATATATTGTCCCATAGGCTTACTGTCGGCAATATCCTGGGGGATGACGACTTTAAAAGTAGTTCCTTCACCGACTTTACTGGTAACGTCAACCCTTCCGCCCATAAGATCGATAAGCTGCTTGGTGATGGCAAGCCCGAGACCTGTTCCCTGTATGGTTGCGTTTTTCTTTTCGTTGAGGCGCAGGAATGCATCAAAGATAAACGGGATATCCTTTTCTTCGATTCCGATACCCGTATCTTTGATCTCAAAAACAAGTTCACACCTGTTCGGAGATATATCGTCATAAGTTACCGAAAGAGTGACACCGCCGTCACGTGTATACTTTATGGCATTGGAGAGAATGTTCATAAGTATCTGACGGATGCGCTGCTCGTCACCGATAAACGTACTCGGAATTGTCTCGTCGTTTATTATGTCAAAAGAAAGCCTTTTGGTCCTCGCGGGCTGCTCGAAATAGAGCTGACAGCTTCTTAACAGATTGGCAAGATCGTATCTGTCGAGATTGAGTGCCATTTTGCGGGCTTCGATCTTTGAAAAGTCAAGTATATCGTTTATAAGTCCCAGTAAGACATCGCCTGAGGATTTGATGTTTTCGGCATACTCACGGATCTCGGCGTTATCGGTATTTCGCAGGATCATTTCGTTAAGGCCGATTATGGAGTTGAGAGGGGTCCGGATCTCGTGGGACATATTGGCCAGGAATGCGCTTTTTGCACGGTTGGCGTCATCAGCATCGTTTTTGGCCTGCTTTATTTCATTAAGCAGGAATACTTCTTCGGTAGTTTCCTCGATCAGGAAATATGACCCCATGGCATGGCGTTTTTTGTCGGAAAACTGCTTGTAACGGACCTTATAGTGGTGTGTAAAAGATTCGCCGTTGATCACATGTGTCGAGATGTAGGGTACTTCAGCAAATATTCTCTGAGTGGGTTCAAGTTCTCTCATTACCGTTGCCATCGGTTCGGCTTCAAGAACAGCTTTATCGGGATCGAGATCAAAATGAGTGCGGGCAAAAGCATTGATATAGATGCACTTGTTGCCGGCATCAAACAGGATAAGACCTTCGTTCATGTCATCGATCGTATGGCCTATGGCAGCATTCATAAGGCTTCTGGGAACAAATATGGTAACGCTGAAATAGATAAGTGTTGCTGCCACCGCATAGAACACGACAGATGCGTCGAGGTCGAGCGAAAATGCCATATAAATGACGTTGAGTATCACAACGAGTACAAGAACCAGCAATATCATGAGATACTTGGCTCTGTAGATGCTGTAGCTTTTGATAAGTCTTATGATAATCAGAGTGAAAGCTATCAGTATAACGGCATAGTCGATAAAGAGGTGAACATAGTAAAACGTATAGAAGCCGGTCTTGAAGAAAATGATCCCGGTATCCGGTTTTACAAATCTGTCCACGTAGAAAATGTGCCTTATAAAAGGGTTTAAGAATATGGATAAAGAATCTATCGCCATGACCACGGCGACAGGTATACGCAGTTTCTTTAATACCTCATAATGTTCCGTATATTTGACACAGAATACGGTCAAAAAGAAAATGATCCAGTCGATCAGTGCAAAATAAAAGCAGTATGAAACTTCCGCGAACAAAGCGGTGGGAGATATGGCTATAAAGATGTTGGCAAGTATCGCAAAAGATCCGCATAACAAAGCTCTGTTAAGCCACAATGCGTAGTCTTCCTTGATCTTTTTGGACGCTCTGTATGTAAAAATGATGTCGATTATGGCAAGCAGATCGACAAGCACATATACGTATTTTGTAAACATCTAAACCCCTCGTAACTTCTTGCGACCCGAAAAGAATCGCGAGAATGCATATAACAAAGCAATTATATACCATATTTATTAATAAATAACTAAAAATGTCGCAATCCGCAAAAGAAAAATTTATTGAATAATTATCGTTTAAATGGTAATATACCATTGTTAATGTGTAACAAAAACGGAAAAAATAGGAAAGCAGGTTTGTTATGAAAAGAATCAAAACTTTAAAAACCCGTAATCTCTGTGAAAGCGCCAAGAAGGGTGGATGCGGCGAGTGCCAGACATCATGCCAGTCAGCATGCAAGACAAGCTGCGGCGTTGCCAATCAGAAATGCGAGAACACCGAGAAGTAATCCATACTTCATGATAATTGGCAATCAGACTAAATACCGCCGAAACAGGCGGTATTTTTACTTATAACAGATCGGTTACTGAGAGGATTTATATGATACATGAGTATAAGCTGAACGGATATAACATTGTGCTGGATACGTGTTCGGGGTCCGTTCATGATGTAGACGAAGTTGCATATGATATGATAGGCCTTTACGAGACAAAGTCACGCGAGGATATCATCAAGGCGATGCTTGAAAAGTATGCGGATCGTGATGATGTGACCGAAGACGATCTTAACGAGTGCTACGACGATATTACTTCGCTCAAGGACGAAGGGCTTCTTTTTACACCGGATACATTTGAAGATATGGCCGGTACATTCAAGGAAAGAAGCGGAAATGTCATCAAGGCATTGTGTCTTCATGTGGCACATACATGTAATCTCAATTGCTCTTATTGCTTTGCCAGCCAGGGCAAATATCACGGCGACAGAGCGCTTATGAGTTATGAGGTCGGAAAGCGGGCGCTTGACTTTTTGATCGAGAATTCGGGAAGCCGTACAAATCTCGAAGTGGACTTCTTTGGCGGCGAGCCGCTGATGAACTTTGATGTAGTCAAGGATCTTGTAAAATACGCACGCAGCATTGAAAAAGAAAAAAACAAGAATTTCCGCTTTACACTGACTACGAACGGTGTATTGATCGATGATGACGTGATCGAGTGGGCAAATCGCGAGATGAGTAACGTCGTACTGTCGCTTGACGGAAGAAAAGAGATACACGACCGTTTCAGAGTGGATTATGCGGGAAACGGAAGTTACGACAAGATCGTGCCCAAGTTTAAAAAACTCGTGGACGCAAGAGGCGGCAAAAACTATTACATGCGCGGAACATTTACGCATGCGAATCCCGATTTTACCGAGGATGTCTTTCATATGGCGGATCTTGGTTTTACGGAGCTCAGTATGGAGCCTGTTGTCGGAAAACCCGACGATCCGATGACACTTACCGACGAGGATATCGAGATCGTCAAAAAACAGTATGAGATACTTGCCATCGATATGCTTCGCAGAAAGCGTGAAGGAAAGCCGATCACGTTTTACCACTATATGCTGGACCTTACCGAGGGACCGTGTATTTATAAAAGGATCTCGGGATGCGGTTCGGGTACCGAATATATGGCCGTTACGCCCTGGGGCGATCTCTATCCCTGTCATCAGTTCGTGGGAGAAGAGGATTACAAACTCGGAAATGTATTTGACGGCGTTACCAATGATGCTTTAAGAGAGTCGTTTCGTTCGTGCAATGTATATGCAAGGCCCGAATGCAAGGACTGCTTTGCCAAACTCTACTGTTCGGGCGGATGTGCCGCCAATGCATATCATGCTACGGGCAGTATAAAGGGTATATACGAAAAGGGCTGCGAGCTTTTCAAAAAGCGTATCGAATGTGCGATAATGATGCGAGTTGCCGAGGAAAACGAGGGGCTTTAAAAGTGTGCGGTTGTCTGC
>CACYCC010000043.1 GCA_902772805.1 uncultured Lachnospiraceae bacterium
AGACGCGCATGTTAACGGTCTCTTTGTCGATGACCTCGACAAATTCGGTATTTATCCTTGCCGGAAACAGTTCATGATATTCAAACGACGGACCATATTTCTCGATGGGAAAGCCCGCAAGAGTTCCCGAGTACCCGTCCAGTGAATCCATAAAGATGACCGCATGTGGATTTCCCATCGATACACCTGTATATCGTGCACTGAGTTTTCCCGCGGTTATGGGGATATTGATCGCTTTTTCCTGATCTCCGGGCAGTAATACCGGGATCTTTTCGGGTACAAGTATCGGTTCACCCATATCTACGCTTATCTCGGAAATGTCGCCCATCCGCGATATGACTTCGATATTTTTGACGCTTCCCATACTTTCGACGGTAAACTTGTTTTCTTTTGCGTAGCCCCTGTCATGAATAAGCTTCGCCACGCATCTCATACCGTTTCCGCACATCTCGCCGCGCGACCCGTCGGCATTGTACATTTCCATCTCGAAACCGGCCTTGTCGGACCTGTTCACAAATATCAGGCCGTCCCCGCCGATCCCGAAATGCCTGTCGCTCAACTTTACGGCAAGCTTGGCCTTGTCGGGATATGCAAACTCGCTGTTCACACAATCCACATACACGTAGTCGTTGCCGCACCCTTCCATCTTCACAAAATCCAGTTTCATAACCTAAAACCTTCCGTGCCTGCCGGCCGCCGGCGTATCCGCCGCTTTTCCAAAATTGCTACAAAAAAAGGCACTTCGGACTAAGCCGAAGCGCCTTTGCTTCTTTTTTCAAAATATAAACCTCTAAAATTGATTTGTCAACAAAAAAGAAATAACCGCCTCAACCCAGAATGTGGCGGTTATTTCTTAATAATCAACACATATAAGGGTCAACCGTGAACTACGGCAACACCTTTTTTACGCTATTATTATATATCTTATCCGCCCGGCAGTCAATCCAAGTTTTCGAACCGATGTTCCGTATTTTCCAAGCCGCACGCCGGGTTTGCGGATCGTGGATCAACATCTACCGAGTGTTTACGAAAACAATCCTCTGATGTAATCCACTATATTGATATGTTCATAAAACGCCATGTATCCGGCCAGGGCGGCAAGCGGAACCAAAATAATCAAAGCAACGGCGGTCCTTATAGCTTTCTTTTTACGCTTTACCTTTAAATATGCCGCTTTAAGAGCAAGGTCGTTCAATTCGGCATAGCAGTCAACACCGTGTTTAAGGGCAAACTCATAGTTTTCTTTTGCCTCCTCGTAATCCTTGGGTGTGGAACCGCGCCATACAAACAGCTCCTTGGCCAACTGAAGCCTTGCCTTCAATTCATAATCATTGTCGCGGTCGCTTCTTTGTTCACTTTGCGAAAGAAGACTGAGATACTTGTGAATGCTGTTCTGCCCTGCCGCAACATCCCGCGGCAGGCCTTTTCCCATCAGTTTGCTGATCCCGTCAAAAAACCACCCCTCTTTTACCTTCTTTTTAAGGAGTTTTTCGGCGGCTTTGAGGCCTTCCGCGAATTCGATCTTGGTCCGGCCCTCCATAAGATAATGATCCGCCAAAAGAATATTTACCTCTTCCGGATCTTTATCTTCATATTCCTTCAGGTGATAAATATACTTTTCGAGCTCGCCGTCGTCCCGCATTTTCCGGATGTTTTTTAGTCCGTCGTATTTAAGGATCGTGCCTTGCGCGGCGGGACCGGTGGGAATGCCTTGTGTTGTGCTGCCGGCGTTGTTGTTTTCGTCCGATCGGCTCATCCGTTGTTCTCCTTCTTGGCCCGGCGGTTCTTGCGGTAGATCTTGTAAAGTTCCTCGGTGGCCAGGCGGGTCTTTGCGACTACATCGCTCTCGCACTTGGGGAAACAGTAATACGATGTCCTGATGTCACCGATGCAGATCGTATCGCCGATCTCGTACCAGTAATAATCGGCATTGAGCGTATATGTTGCGGAAGGTTTCTGCGTGTAATTAAGCTTTCCGTCGCAGCCCGTAAGCGTAAAGCCGGACGTATCATGCTTAAGATTTCCGTCGCCAACCTTGTAAAGCGCCTTTCTGTCCACCAGCATGTAGATGTCAACGGGCACGTCTAAGAGGTATTCGCTGTCTTCGATCTCCTTACGGACGCATTCCCGCTCCCAGTCATACCACTTGGGGACGCTGTCGAATTTCGTCTCGCCCTTGGTGTTTTTCAAAAATCCGTATTCGTCCAGCTCATATTCAGCGCCGCAGTCATTGCAGGTTAACATAATTCCGTGCCCTTTCATCTTGTCACCGCACATACAATGCGGACATTTAAAAAGAACACGATTGAGCCCGTCCGCTCTGAACGGCTCATCAACCTTTATCTTGTTCTCCTGCTGCCATTTGAAGGAGTCAAAAGAAAACAGTTTACATAATTTATCGTTAATCTCGTCAACGCTCATGTTCTTGGTATCTTCGGGCGAAAATGCATATTCAACCCTCGCACTTATGTCAACCCGTCTTAACTGAAGCATGTTGTAAAGAGGGTCTCTGTGAAACGCTCCGAAAGTTGTTATCATCACAACGGGAACACCCAGCATCTTTATGCACTTTCCGAGACTTTCCGGTATCATGGTCGCCCTTCCGTCAAAGGAATACCCGGCTTCCGGATACAACAATACCGAAGTCTTAAGCTTAGTAAGCGCAAATTTCATATCCTTGATCAGATTAAGGTCCATTGCGAACTTCTGCGTCGGAATGCAGCCGATGGCAGTCATCAGCATACCTTTTCCAACAAATCCGTCAGTGGTACAAACTATCTCGTAAGACCTTGGATAAAGCACTTTTGAAGCGATCTCAAGATCTATAAAACTTGAGTGGTTCATCAGGATAAGCGCCGGCTCGTTCTTTTTAAGCTTATCCATACCTATGCGTTCCTCGGTATAATTAAGCTTTTTAAGGTCG
>CACYCC010000044.1 GCA_902772805.1 uncultured Lachnospiraceae bacterium
GGCAACCGACTGTCTTGTGACCCCAACCCTTTCGGCTATATCTTCCTGAGTCATTTGTAATATCTTTCTCATCTGAACCAGATTATCGCTAAACATTTATTGCTCCTTCTTCTTTTTAATTCCAAGCACTGCCCATCTGAAAAATGGGATCCTCGAGATCAGGGCATATAATCCGTATCCGAAAACAAATCCTGCCACAAGGCTCAAAATATAACATGCGGGTGCAGGGAGAAGTTTTGGTTTTGCAATAAACAAAGCAACTGAAGATATTCCGAGATAATGGAATACATACAGACCGAAGCTGTGACCTGACATCCACCTTGTAAATGCATTTGAAACATCTCCGAATCGTGCCATTACCGAAAGCATGGCAACAGAACCGACATATGCATCCAACGAATATAGAAAGCCTCTGTTTATTGGCTTATCCGCATAGTTTTCGCCAAAATATGTGAAAGAAAAAATAACACAAAGGGCTATCGCAACCGCCATCAAAGGTACGGCGATCTTCTTTATTCTTTCAATAACTTCATCATTTGAAAATACAAAATATCCGAGGATAAAGAACAAAAAGTAGAATGCAAACCGATATACGGAAACGGTGGGTGTGTTTAAGACCTGCGATGCTCCCCAGATCGGAAGAACAAAAAATCCTGCCAACCACAGCGGAGTCTTGGCTCCCGCCTTTAATAACCTTCCCTTTTCGATCTTTTTGATGAGAACAAGCACTACACAGTATATCCAAAGAAGATGCATATACCAAAGTACTCCGCTTCCGGTTGCAACCATTATCAGATATATGACCGGTTTGGGAACCAGAGCAGCTGAAAGACCGTCAATGCCGTCGCCGAGAGACATGCTTACATATCCCTGTATAAACTGAAAAACAAAAAGTCCTATCGTAGAAGGAACCAAAAGTTTCAAAGTCCTTGCCTTGATAAACTCTTTGTCTGAATGAGAATCCAACGACAACCGAGCACTGATACCCGAAACCAGGAAAAGCACCGGCATAAACCATGGATAAACCAGATACTGATAAAAGTCATAGTACTGTACGGAAAGATCCGTGATCTTTCCCAGTCCCCCGAGTACCCCCTCCGCATTATACATAAAAAATACATGGTAGATCACAACTATAACAACAGTGATCCAGCGAAGGTTATCCAAATAATGCTTTCTCATACTAATCCCACCTTTGCAATATATTTTAACATAATTATATTGCTTAGGTAAATGGTTGTCTATCAAGCAAAGTTAACATTTACGGAGCAATAATGTTACTTTTTCTTTACCTTTTCCGGCATACCCGAAACCGGTTCTATATACGCAAAACATAAACATCTGATTCAAATGTGGCACTTCCATCACTCTTGGAGTATGAAGAACTATGATCATATACCATTCCAAGCTTTTGCATAACTTTAGCACTGCTCACATTTTCTTTTGCACACTCAGCTTCAAAGCATCGTGCACCATAGACACTGACTGCATGATCCATAAGAGCTTTCATACCTTCTGTAGTATAGCCCTTCCCCCAGTCATCAAATCGATTAACATATGACAAAGTCCATACATCTCTTTCAACTTCATGGTTTAATGCATATATTCCAACAGCATGTCCATCCTCTTTATTCATTACCAGCATTAAGATATTGATTTTGGATGTAGGATCTTTCTTGGGAAGCCAGGCAAGTGGTTCTTCAGGAGTTTTGCATGCAGGACTCAATAAATATTTGTATACTCTTTCATCCATATCCCATGCAGCCATTGCCAAATAGTCATCCGGTCTCAGTCTTCTCATTATCAGTCTGTCAGTTTCTACAATTTCTTCATTCTTTTTAAAAATGAGGTGATTATTAACCGGCACTTTGGAAACACTGTCGCAGTCATTAAACCCGGCAAAGCGGAGCAATGTTTTTTCCAATTCAGTGTTCAGTTTTTTTGTCTGACGAATTCCCGGTTCCCACCAAAGCCCCTTCACTGTAAGAACTTTTTTGTTGCGGTCGGGAATAGCTTCGATCCGCCCGACAAAACGATCTCCTGACAGGATCGGAAGTGTATAGTATCCGTATTTACGCTTATCGGCGGGTGTATATATCTCCCAGGAATACCGATAATCCCATAATGCCGATATCAGAGATTTGTCCCACATAAGAGGATCCAGGGGGGCTATGAACGACATTCTCGGTTTAAGGTCAGCGCTTCCATCAACTATCGATCCCATCAGCGCTTCATCCTCAAAGCGATAATAAAACGTCTGCTTTATTCCCTGAACGGTCACAGGACATATCTTCCCCTGCGCCGTCAAATTTCCCAGGATCGTTTTTCGTTTTTCCGCATTTATATCTATCCCAAGAAACGCGGTACTGTTCTTATCCCAGAGAAGTCCGACAGCGCCGATCCTGCGCAGCACACGCCACGCTTTGAATTCATCCTCGTTCTTACAGGGGTTTTGGGCATCAAGAATCGAGCCGGGCAGATATTTATCGGCAAGGTCGTAGTATTTCCTGCTTCCTGTTTTATGATGGATGATCAATACCCCGTCTGTATAAAGCTGTTCCAAAACCGAGCGGGCAGCCTGGGATTTCTTATGCCAGTTTCCGCTCCAGTGCATTGAAGAATGCCAGAAAATCTCGCCTTCGATCGGCAACGTGTCGCTTGACACAGGGCCGTTATCCTTTATGTAAGAGATTGCCTCCTTCTCCAGCCGGTCAAGCCCTTCAAAAGTTTTCCCGAGTTTCAGACTTCTGTCCCTGTATGAAGAAAAATACGGCCAATCCTCCACCGGCCATATGGACAGTTCCTTGTCAGCATAATCTATCAGCTTGCGATCTTCATACAGCAGTTCTTTAAGCATGGATTTTGAAAACCCTTTTACTCTGGACTGAAGTGTAAGTTCTGCGTTTTTACCGCATACATCAACCGGATCGTATTGAATACATCCTGCCTGACGAACATAATCATATGCTCCGGTCTTTCCAATAAAGCGGTATGAGCCGATCAATCCCTGCTTTGCAAGGATAAACTGTTTTGCCTGCTGCCTTGTAATTGTAATCATTCTGATGTGTCACTTGCAGGAAACCTTAGCATTCCGGAGTTATTCGGCAGGCATGTCATAAACGACTCCGCTCCGATGGATATATACACATCATGCTCGGGCATGGTGAAAGATATATGGATGACGCTTCCGTATTCCACTTTAAGGTCCGGCGCGAGCACTGTCACCTGATAGTTTGTGTCGCTGGCAACCGCGCAAAAGTCCACATCCACACGTTCACCGGGTTTATAATATAAACGGTCATCTTTGTATTTATAGCCAAAAGAAACAGGCGAAACCATGTATGTACCCTCAGGCCTTGGCGTAACCGAATCAAAATTGACATGATCCCAGCCGGAATTCGCCGGCAGCACAGAAACAATCCTCTGAAGCTCTTTATACTTTCTTTCCGATTCTTCAGTCAGATTTTTCAAGAGTATTTCGGTCTTAGCGGTTATCCCGTTGTTTTTAAGCTCGGTACTGAACGTTTCGTCCAGACCCGAAAAATGGGTTCTCACAATTGACTCTTTTTCCGGCCGGTTTTTAAGACACCTCTCCAGGATCTCACAGCAGTTGCTTTTTATAAACATACTGACTGCCTCGTCGTCGGCGTAACGGACGTTATCGTATTCTGAGACCTCACATTTGCCTACAAAGCGGACCTCAAGGTCGACATCTATCACCTTATCGCAGCATTTACTGCATTCCCTGAAAGGCACCGGCTTCGGTGTTCCGAATTTTACTTCAAACATATTCCCCTCTTTTATAATTCGATCACAGTATAAGTATCACGTGTCTTTTTGGACTCATAAAGCGCTTTATCGGCGGTTCCGATCAAAGTATTTACAAGTTCCGTTCCGAAAGCCGCACCAAAGCTCATGGTTATTTGTATCTCAGGATTGTTTTCGATCCCGATCTTTCTCAATTCCGACTTAAGGAACGAAAGCTTACTTTCAAGATCTTCTTTTGTAATATCAAAAAATACCATCATGAACTCATCACCGCCGTAGCGAATGACCACATCTTCCTTTCGAACGGACTGTTCCAGCATTTTGGCAACCTTATGGATCGCTTCATCACCGCCCTGATGACCGGCCGTATCATTAACCTCTTTAAACCGATCGATATCGGCCATGACAACAGCCTTGCAAGGCTCATAGACGAGTTTTTCATCAAGGAACTTCCTGTTTCGGATACCGGAAAGTGAATCGGTGTATATCTCCATTTCAAATTCGGAAATCTTCTTTTGCTGAGCAAGATTCTGAAGCTTGGCATCCGTAGTATCCATACAGCCGTATACGATGTGCGCGATACTGCCGTCATTGTTACGATCGCCGATCATAAAAATGCCTTCATACCAGCGATGTGCGCCTTCGCTGTAAAACTCCATACTTGTAGATCCGTGTTCTTCAATAGCCGCAAGGATCTTGTCTTTATCAAGCCATTCATACAGACCCTGACGAAAACTCTCCGCCACCGATGCATCCACATTGTTTTTAAGGAACCTGATAGCATCGGGGTCCTTGGGAACCGCATCCACATATTCATTGGTACTGATCATGCGGTAACTCATATCGTTTACGTCAATGTAAATAGAGAAATTAAATACCTTGCCGATCGCCTCGATTATGCTTATGTAATCCTCAAGTTCCTGCTGAGCCGTGATATCACGATAGCAGCCCATATATATCTCAAGCGAACCATCATCGGGACGCCTGATGAATCTTCCGGCTCCGGTGACCCATATGATACGTCCGTCCTTTTTCTGCATACGATATGTGGCGTGGGTTATATCCGGCAGTTCACGATGAATGTGAACCGAATCCCAGAAAAGTTGCACAATACCGTCACGCTCCTCCGGAACGAGAGTCTTGACCCAGCTGTCGAACTCATTGGGAAGATCCTCCAGTCCGTCATAGCCCAGCATCCGTCTGGTCTCATCATTGAATTCAAAACTGAGCATGTTCTCGTCACGATCAAAAGTGCAGAAATACATACCTGCTCTTAATCCCTTGGCAAACATATCTTCTCTGAATTTGGCTATCCGGTATTTATTGTTTGCTTCTTCTATTCTCCGGTTACACTCAGCCAGAAGCTCATGCCGGTCCGCGGGATAATCCGACAAGTCAAACAAAGGTATCTCATCATCTACCACAATACTGGCTTCGGCGGCAAACTGGCCTATTCCTGCGTCAATGCTGTCTTTAGTTTCATTCTTATCCATCATACGCTCCTTGGAATCGCTTAAACATATTTAAACAATCAGACCTTTATTATAATACCGATGAATTAATTATTTATTGACATGAACCGTTTTACTTTTTATTTTCGAATTTATGAATTCTATATCGCGTCTGGTCCTGACGGCATCAACGAAATATGCCATTACAAGAACTATTCCGACATAGATGAATGCCATCCAGAAATTGCTTTTATAAAACCAGCCTGCAATAAAGCCAAACAACATCACGATCCCAGATGCCGATACATATTTTACCGCATAACATTTAAGTATCGGGAGGGTTGTATATTCATCAATAAAATAGTTTGCAAGCGATATGACAAAGGAAAGCCCGAACAGACAGATAACAAGTCTGATCTCATCGGTCATGCCGACCCATATCATTGATACCGTAAATACACAAAGTATCATAAGTGCAGCCAATATACACGTGTCTCTTAAAATGCGTTTCATAAAGCCTTCCTCTTAAAGATCTTCTTTATATCCGCCAGATATTTGCGGGAAACGATCAGTTTTTCGTCATTATCCAGAACTGCTTCGAGATGGCTGTTCTTTATCTGCCTTATCTCTTTTAAACGATCGGTGTTCATAATGCACGTTCTTGAGATGCGGACAAGTCCGGTATCGTACATATTGTTTTCGATATCCGCCATCGTTCCGTCAAATCTGTACACTTCGTCCCGGGTATAAAGAAAAAGTTTTCTCTCTACATTTTCTATGTAAAAAATGTCGGATATGCCGATATTAACGGATCTGTCATCACATTTGCCCGTAAAAGAAAGGTCCATTCTGCCTATCTTTTTATACAGGCTCTCGACCGATTCACTCCACTCGGGATACTCTATAACGACAGTCAACGGCTGTCCTTTTACTTCGCGTGTCTCAATTTTCATTTTTCCTGATTTCCATGGTCTTATCGCTACGGCAAACAGACTTCCACAGCCTTATCGCTATAGTAATTACAGCAGCGGTAAGTATGATCAGTCCGCCCGTAAAACTGTACGGTGCCCAGACAAATGCTATATCCTTAAGTCCCGCTTTGAAAACAAGCGGCATCACGATACAGATCGATATCAGAACAGTGACAGACAAAATTCCCGCTACCAACAGTGTACCACGTCTTTTAACAAAGAGCATAATTATAATTAAAAGCACCCATGTTATTGTTACGGCAGTAAATATCAGATCAAATACCGTCCACACATCACTCGATATCCGTATGGAATCATCACCCCCGCATGAGGCGTAAATACCGTTACACAGGCTGTCCGTAGATGCTGCCACATTCATGTTTGTAAGAACACATACACCGTTCCGGCTTTCCTCTGAAAATACGATCCGGGATGAATAGTTGGGAGTCCCTCCCGAATGGCCGATTGTTCCGTCTTCAAACAATTCCCATCCCGAATAATAATCTCCGGGCTTATTAAGTTTTGACTTAATGCTGCTTATAAGATCCGTGTACTCCTGCGGGATATCGGCCGTTCCAAGCCATATCCGGATCCATCTTGCCATATCACCGGCGTTTGAGTAAAAGTATCCCGCAGGTATCTGCCCGGGTGCGATGGGTATATCATATCTGAAAGCATGCCTGTATCCCGCTCTTGAACCGCTTATAATATCCGCCCCGTCAACAGGCTCCTGCACATACGTATTCGTAAGCCCCAAGGGAACAAGTATTTCCGTCTCCATGTATTCCCGGTAACCAAGGCCCGAAACCATTTCGATCACCGCACCCAAGAGATTATAATTGACGTTTGAATATGCATATTTTTCACCGGGTCTTGAGCTTAACTCTTTACCGGAAATGCTGTCCGTCCATTCCATAAGAGTCATATCTTTCGCGGCGCTCGGATACAGTTTCTCGCTGTTGGTATATCCGCTTGTCTGTGTAAGAAGCTGATCGATCGTGATATCGCAAGCTTCATGCCCGTAAAATGCCGCAAAGTCCGGTAACAGATCCGATACCGTATCATTTTCAGACAGCAGCCCGTCTGCGATCAGTTTCTGAACCGCAAGTCCCGTAAATGCCTTTGTCATCGAACCGATCTGATATAAACCTTCGGCATCACCGTAAACTTCGATCGTATCGTCTGTTACGACCGCTGCGCTCACTGCGTTACATTTGGTCTTTGTCCTGAATTCGTCGATATAAGACGAAACGGATCCCCCGTCCCCGTCTGCATATGAGAATGCGGCATCCGCGATCATTAGTAAGATCGCCGTCATCAGTATCGAAATAAATCTTATTCTCTTCATAAACAATTCCTCCATGATCTGTCCCGATCATAGAGGAATCGCACAAACACCGCAATATTTCAATACGCCGGTTGCAAATCCGGATACACATATTGCAAATCGGTGAGTCCGGATACTAATTTTGCAAACCGTTGAATCCCGACACTTTGTGCAGGGTGGCATTTGCCGGGCGTATTATCAGATATCGTACTTTTTAAGCAGCATATCAAGCGCTTCACGAAGCAGGATCGCCTCGCCGATATCTTCACGCTTTGAAAGCTTATTAAGGCGCTGGAGCTGATCCTGGGTGTAATGGCTGGTCTTGGGGATCATTTTTTCTTCTTTGGCCATCGCTACACGGTTACGTCCGTTGACTTTGGCTCTGTAGAGAGCACCGTCAGCCTTTCTGACAAGCTCCGCATAGCGTGATGCATCCAGAAAAGCCGTAGCCATGCCGATCGTGATCGTCTGCTCGGCTCCGTCCGGGGTCTTTACGGGGAAATTGTTCTTTAAGTCGTTGAGAAAAAGAAAAATATCCTCTCTTTCGGTGGCGCCCTTAAAGATAATACCGAATTCATCGCCTCCGATACGGTATACTTTTGCATCACGGGGTGCATTTTCCTTAATATACGTTCCGGTTTCGATAAGGACTCTATCCCCCACCTCTACGCCAAAATCTGTGTTGATATGCATAAACTCATCAAAATCCACAAGTGCGATAACTACGGTCTCACCGTTGGCCTCTGCATCCGAATCCAGTATTTCAGTTAAGTCCTTTTCAAATTCATCACCTGTGGGAAGTTTAAGTGCATCATTGACAGCCGTATGCTTTTTCCCGGCATTTTTCCTTGCAAGTTCCTTGTGATCGTCAACCGTGATCGGTCTTTTGCCCTCTTCGGGGTTCTGCGTCTTTCTTGCCATAATTTCCCTCCTCATGTGTTGCAGATTATTTATTCCTGATAATATATCGTAATGTTATTTCCGATATTATCCTTCGATATTATTTCTAATATATTATCTGGTGACAATTATTTTGTATCACATATAATAGAGATATGTCAAGAGCCTGAATTTCTCTGACTCCCGTGACTTACTTTTCAAGTTCACGCAGACCTTTCATGGCAAGTAAAACGATCGAGATCATTACAAGCAATATCCCCGCGATCTCTATGACCGTCGATGCGCCCGTTCCGACACCTTTGCCTGTAACATGTCCTATCGCATCGGCAGCCACACCGGACACTGCGTAAGCCACAACATAGCCGATCTGCGATATAAATCCGATAAA
>CACYCC010000045.1 GCA_902772805.1 uncultured Lachnospiraceae bacterium
CCCTTCTTACGAACAATTTATACTTATCCCACCTGAAGCATCATCTGCATTCTCTCTTGTTCCGGCGATACTGTTATAGATCTCTTCTATTTCTTCACGCGGAAATGCCGGGAAACTGGACAATACGCCTTCTAAGCTAAGTCCGATCCTGCACATCGATTCAACCGCACGTTTATCTTGTTCTTTCATTTTCTTTTGCCCCCATTATTGTTAAGATCCGGTTAGTCCTGCTTGACCGCTTTTACAAACAGAAAGTCCGGCCTGTGGTAAAGATCGTAGTATTCGGGATATTTGTCTACAAGTTCTTCGGTGGGATAAGGCTCGGCCATCTTAACGATCTTAAAGCCCGCATCCGCAAGGGTGTTGACCGTAGTCGAAAACATCCTGTGATATCTCTGCACGCCTTCCACAAACCAGGTGGAGTCGTTTCTTCGTTCCACGCAGTAATCGGCGATGTTGGCATATATCTTGCGGCCGTTATCGTCTCTGGTCCATCTGTCATATTTGCCCGAGTAGCATGTTGAAAAAGGGTGTTCCTGGGAAAACAAAAAGATACCGCCGTCGGTTAAGAGTCCGGATACGGCTTCCACCACGCCCTTAAAGTTCTCGACATAATGAAGGGCAAGCGAACTTATGACTACGTCAAACGTTTCGTCGATCGCGGCTACGTCTTCCATAGGCATATTGAGGTATGTGATGTTGGGGTCGCTGTTTTCCTCGCGTGCTACCTTCAGCATGTTCTCGGAAATGTCTACGCCGACCACCCTGACCGCACCGCGCTTTATATAGTCGACACAGTGCTCGCCGAAGCCGCAGCCCAGGTCAAGGACGCGCTTTCCCGTAAGGTCCGGCAGGAGTGAATGCATGGTAGGGATCTCAAAGAGGTTATTGGCGTTGACCTCTTTGTCGCGAAGGCTTTTGTAGCCCTTGAAAAACTCATCGTTGTCGAAGATGTTCTGTCTGGCCATTATGTTCCCCCTTTATTTAAACAGGGCCGCCATGAAGGCGGCCCGGCAACCTTGCTATACGCTGATTCCCAGTTGTTTTTTAAGACTGGCGTTTTCTTCGGCAATTTGCTTATTTTTCTTAATAAGCTCAGCTATCAGCTTGTCTTTTTCTTCTATCTCTTCTTTATGTCGTTCCGCATACCATTTATCAATCGCTTTTCCCATAGCTTTTTCCTCCTTGTTAATGATCTGCATTAACTCACTGTTGGCTGATGCAAACAAATCAATTACATTATCTGCTTCATCTCTGTACTTTTGGTTCAGTTCGGTGGTTCTTGAAATGATATAATTGAGATCATTTTTGGTGCCGCTATCCGTCAGGCTCTTGAGCCAGATGTTTTCACCGGGTGACATTCTGCCGGTGATCAGGATCTGCGTTTTGAATATGGCCCCCTCAACATTTATGTATCCCGGGGCATATTCGGTACACATGATACCGTCCCTTTTAAGATGCGCTATAAGTTTTCTGGGATAAGTGTATCGCCTATCCCCTTATATTCGAAGATATTGAATTTCCCGAATATCCTGGCGATTGGATTGTCTATCACGTCTAATGCATCATTTTTAATTATCAAAAGATCAAGCCGTTGAGCTCTGTTCGCTATATAATGCTCTTCTTCATAAGTAAGACACTCGTCATACTCACGCAATTCAAGTTTAATAGCTGACACGAAACCTGCGTGCCAGTCGATTTTTTGCATGCGTTATCCTCCTTTAATTATAAATTTTCATAATAATTCTTTCAAGAGAATTTTGGCAGAAACTGCCGTTTGAAGCCGTTTTGCGGCTTTAGAAAAATGTGATCTGTATGATCCCGACTTATGATTTAAACAAATAATTCAATCCTGTTGATAAGTGCCTTTGATAATAACATAACCCCTCGATAAATGCAATTCATGTGCTGATTTTGTGCTATCTGTGCGTAAAGTGTTGCGGTGGATTCACAATTTTGTATACTCATATCAGATGCATCAATACGGGTATGTTGTGTCGGTCGACAGATATGACAGCCCGGGGAAGGAGCAATCGTTGAAAGTAAAGCTTTTGATCGATACCGGGAAATACGAATCGGTATATCGGGAACTGACCGAACACGGGATCGAAGTAAGTGATGACGCGGAACTCATCGTTACCGAAAACCGGGATAAGTCTTACCTTCCGGTCAAGAACCAAAAAGGCGAACGCGTGATGATAGACTGCGAGGATATCGTTTATATAGAAAGTTACGGGCACAGGGTGGATGTTCACACCAACGAAGAGATCTATTCATCCCAGGACCGGATATATATGCTTGAAGAATCGCTCAACCCGCGTTCTTTTATCAGAGTCAGCAATTCCGTGATCGTTTCCAAAAAACACGTGACCAAGATCCGTCCGGCATTGTCTATGAAATTCGTGATCACAATGACCGACGGAACCGTAATAGACGTAACCCGAAGCTACTATGCTTCATTCAGAACATTCTTTGGAATTTAGGAGGAAGAAAACATGGCATCCATGGCTAGAATAGTGATGATAGTGATAATCATAAGTTTACTGGTGGCCGCCTTTATACTTGCGGTCAAATATTTAAGATACAGACACCACATCAATGATGTGTTAAACGGTGTCGAGGATAAGTCAAAAAGGATCTCATCTCCCGAGAGTACTCTTATCGGGGTGCTGATCGTGTTATTGATCCTGTGGAACGGCATAAACCTAACGCAGGTTTCAATGCTTCAGTCTTCGATCAATAATTTAAACGACCGGATATCGGGCATGGAGCGCGATCTTAGCATCTACAGCGAAGATATCGGCGCAAAGCTTAAAAACATCAACTCCCCCGTCCTGTCGGAGACGATGTATGTCAACGGGTTTGACACGGACAAGCATCTCGTGAAGCTTTCCTGGGAGATAACGCTTAACCGCTACAGCGACGACACCAAAGCGACTCTTATATACGACTCATTCGAAGTGCCCCTCACTGCTTCCGAAAACGGCGTGTTTACGGGCGCGCTTGATTATGACATATTCGATGTGTGCGACGGTGTTTCGCAGATCATCGTGGAACGTAACGGAGAAAAAGAAATCGCACCGCTCGATGAAGGTTACTGCGGTCCTTTCTTTAACGACCTCCTACCTGAAGTGTATGCCTCCAAGGTTCCGTGGGATGCGTCATGGAAAAACGGGAAGCTTAAGATCGATGATGAGATGTGGTTTTTGCTTAAAGCCAACAAAGACGGGATCGACTACACGGGTGCGACTCTGATAGCAACGATAAACGGCAGCGAAGTGGACCGCTATGAGATCGGCGAAGTCACCGAATCGGAAAGATACGTGATCCCCATCAAAGCAGAATATGATCTTGCCGAGGGCGATACCTTCGCATACTACATAGAGACCCGCAACACTGCAGGCTACACGGATCGCAAGGTCGCATGGTATTATCTTGGAACCCAAAACGGCAATGAAGCCGATTGGTACAGCGATTTACCCACCGAGCAGATCTTTGATGCAAACGGAAAGCTGTTGTTCTCGGAGTAGGTAGGGCATAATTGTTAAATAGCGACAAAAAGGGGACGGCCGTGGCTTGTAGTCACTGACCGTCCCTTTGATTTGTTGGCTCGTTATACGCTGAATCCGAGTTTTTCTTTTAGTCTGGCGTTTTCTGCCAGAAGACTGTTGATCACGGCATCTTTGTTTGCCAGCTCCTCATCTTTGTTTGCCAGCTCCTCGGCTTTGTTTGCGAGCTCCTCGGCTTTGTTTGCCAGCTCCTCATCTTTGTTTGCCAGCTCCTCGTTTATGTTTGCGAGTTGCCGATTCATTTCTTCAAACTCTTCTTTATGTCTTTTAGCATACCATTGTTCAATCGCTTCACACATCGCTTCTTCCTCCTTATCAACGATCTGCATCAACTCGCTGTTGGCCGATGCGAATACATCCATTACATTATCTGCTTCGTCTCTGTACTTTTTGTCCAGTTCGGCAGTTCTTGAAATGATATAATTAAGATCATTTTTTGTACCGCTGTCCGTTAAGCTCTTGAGCCAGATGTTTTCACCGGGGGCCATCCTGCCGGTGATCAGAATCTGTGTTTTGAATATGGCACCCTCAACGCTTATGTATCCCGGCACATATTCGGTACATGTGATACCATCCCTTTGTAGATGTGCTATAAGTTTTCTTGGATAAGAGTTTCTCACAAATGTCATTGTGTATGAATCTGCCGAGTATGTCTCATCCGTTTTCTTTTCATAAAGATACAGTGATGTATAGGCCAGTGTCTTATAAAAGTCGCCGTAGGAAAGAGTATCGCCTATCCCCTTATATTCGAAGATATTGAATTTCCCGAATATCCTGGCGATCGGATTGCCTATTACATCTAAGGCATTGTTTTTAATTATCAAAAGATCGAGCCTTTGAGCTCTGTTGGCTATGTAATGTTCTTCTTCGTAAGTAAGATAATTATCATACTCACGTAATTCTAGCTTAATAGCTGACACGAAACCTGCGTGCCAATCGATTTTTACCATAAATAGCCTACCCCCATTATAATATTTCGAAAAAATGTAATCAAGTGAAACGTGGCAGAAACTGCCTTTTGAAGCCGTTTTGCGGCCTTAGAAAAAATGGATCCGAATGATCCGGATATATTATTTAAACAAATAATTCACACCTGCAGGTAAGTAATGTCGATGATAACATAACCACTTGATAAATGCAATGGGAATCGGGGAAAGCAAAGGGGACGGCCGGTGGCTCATTTTTGAGTCGCCGAAACCGTCCCCTTGACTTGTTGGATTCTTGATCTGTTGGCTTATTATTGATTAAGGCGGGCGGGGAATAAGATGTCTAAGTCGACATCACCCTTGATGCCGTCTATACGGCCCGTGTTGGATTGCTGCCACATAAAGTAACTTCCCGCATAGGATGTTGCGTAGTTGTAGTGAGCAAGCCATACGGGTCCTTTCTTGGGCCGCGTCCAGGTGTTTTCCTGGGCGTTTTTGCTGCCGTACAATGTGGCGGTATAGCCGTATTTCTCAACTTCCTGCTCGAAATACTCATAGCACATGTTAAGGTCGTAAAGGTTCATGTGGTGAGTCTCGAAGTTTCTGTAATCTTCCCAGTCGTAAGCGATGGGGAAGTCAAGCGGCTCTCCGCCCAAAAGATCCATCAAGTATTTAACGCTTGCCTCAACTTCTTTTTGGTTGCTCTCTTCGCCGTACCAGTAAATGCCTTTCATAAGGCCCGCCGCCTTAACTCCGGCCATGTTCTGTTTGTATTTCGAATCGATATAGAAGTCTCCGCTGTCATAAGCGCCGAGTTTTATGTAAACAAATTCGCATCCTGCGGCCTTTATGGCTTCAAAGTCTATGTCGCCCTGATATCCCGATACGTCTATTCCGAGTTTTGTCTCTTCGGTCTTAAAGTTTGCGATAAAGTCGGTGAACTGGTCTTTTTCACCGCCGCCACCGCCACCGCCGCCTCCACCGCTGCCGTCGGTCACGTGTACTTCCATGTTCTTGACGGTCGTCTTGCCGGTGTCATCGGTAAGTGTCAAAGTGAGCGGATATGTTCCGACTGTTGATGTATCGACAGTTCCGTCAACCCTTAGATCAACATCCCTGTCCACATCATCGGCATAACCTATGAATCTGTGGATATCAAAATCGTTGCCCACTTTGATGCTGGGTGTTCCTCTGTAATACAGAAATACAGGGGCTTTTGTATCTTCGAGCGC
>CACYCC010000046.1 GCA_902772805.1 uncultured Lachnospiraceae bacterium
AAAGGTGTAAAGTTTCACAACGGTAAGAACGTTACGGCGAGCGATGTAGTGTACAGCATTAAACGAAACGCCGATGACGGAAGCGGAAACGCTCTGATATCGGCGTTTTTAAATATTGAAGACGTTACTGCAGACGATGATGTTGTCACGATCACGTTAAAAGCTCCCGATCCCGACTTTTTACAGTATATGACGCTTGCCATCATCCCCGAGGATAACACCGATCCTGATACCAATCCCATCGGTACAGGTCCTTACAAATATGTTTCAAGATCGCCTCAGGAAAACATCATTTTAAAGAGATTTGATGAATACTGGGGAGAGAAGGCCTATATCGAGAACGTTACTCTTAAGATATGCGCCAATGCAGACAGTATTGTAATGGACTTAAAGGGCGGTTCCGTAGACCTTTTTGCAAGGATCACATCCGCACAGGTACTTCAGCTTCAGGGTTCCGATTTTGATATCCTTGAAGGAACCATGAACCTTGTGCAGGCAATGTACCTTAACAATGCGGTCAAGCCTTTCGATGATGTCCGTGTAAGACAGGCACTTTCATACGCCGTTGACGTCGATGAGATAATAAACCTTTCTTTTGACGGAAAAGGATCGAAACTCGGATCGTCGATGTTCCCGGCTTTCGGTAAATACTATATTGATGAGACCAAAGATGTTTACAACGTAGATCTTGATAAGGCAAAGAGCCTTCTTAAGGAAGCAGGATATCCCGACGGATTTTCGTTCACCATCAAGGTTCCGTCAAACTATCAGCCCCATATCGATACCGCACAGGTTATCGTGGAGCAGTTAAAGAAGGTCGGCGTTAATGCCGAGATCAAGCTTGTGGAGTGGGATTCATGGCTTTCCGATGTTTATTCGGGGCGTGACTTTGAGGCTACCGTAGTAGGTGTTGATGCTTCTACCATGACAGCGAGGGCAATGCTTGAGAGATTTACTTCAACATCATCCAAGAACTTTATAAACTTTAACGATCCCAAGTATGATGAGATATTCGCCAAGGCTCTTAACTCTTATGATGATGAGGAACAGACCGCTTTGTACAAAGAATGCGAATGGATACTCACCAATCAGGCGGCAAACGTATATATCCAGGACCTTGCCGAATTTGTGGCGATAAACAAGAAGTTTACGGGATATGAATTCTATCCCATTTATGTAATGGATATAGCAAAGATCAGACCCGCACAGTAATATCGGGTTGAAAGGAGAAGAACATGAAGTACGCGATCAAAAAGACGGCTACAATGATAATAACGCTGTTCTTTGTTTCGGTGCTCGTGTTCTTTTCTTTTTCGCTGATCCCGGGTAATCCCGCCGTCAGCAGACTGGGCACCGAAGCAACCCCCGAAAAGGTGGCGGCGCTTACGCATGAAATGGGACTCGACAGACCTGTCATGGTGCGTTTCGGTGAATGGTTCATCAATGTTTTAAGAGGTGATTTCGGACAGTCCTACAGCTACAGGCAGTCCGTTACAAGCCTTTTGTCGGACAAGATCAAGATAACGCTTATGCTGTCCGTGATGGCGATCGTGATTTGTGCCGCGATCTCCGTACCTCTCGGTATTTTTATGGCGCGCAAAAGCGATTCGAAGCTTGATATTTTCTTTTCATCCGTAAATCAGGTTATTATGGCGATACCGTCGTTCTTTTCGGGTATCATATTAACGCTGATCTTCGGAGTGATCCTTAAACTGTTTACCCCGGGGGCATTCGTATCGTACAAGACGAGTTTCTGGGGATGTCTGGGATATCTGTTTTTCCCGGCTCTTTCGATAGCACTTCCCAAGATCTCGATGGTCAGCAAACTTTTAAAAGATACCGTTATTGCAGAGTCGCAAAAAGAATATGTCAGAACGGCCTATTCGCGCGGAAACCGCACAAAAGCCGTGTTCTACAGACATGTTCTGGGTAATGCGCTCATTCCGGTCATCACGTTTATGGGAATGACGTTTGCGGACATCATTGCGGGAAGCATCATAGTTGAGCAGGTTTTTTCGGTACCGGGACTGGGAAGGATACTTCTTACATCCATATCGGGAAGAGATTATCCCGTTATCGAAGCGATAATACTGCTGCTTGCGTTTTTCGTTGTAATGAGCAATCTGATAGTGGATCTTCTTTACCATAAGTTCGATCCCAGGATTCATGTATAGGAGGCCGGTCGTGAAAAAAGACAAAAAATTTGTGATCGGTCTTGTGATCACATCGCTTGTTTTGTTAATGACACTTATAGGGATCATCAAGACTCCGTACGACCCTTGTGCAATGGACGGCAGCATGAAGTTTGCCCATATCTCTTTTAAGCATCTCTTTGGGTGCGACCAGTTCGGAAGGGATATTTTCTCAAGAGTCCTGGTGGGAGTAAGAGAGACTATGTTTATCTCTGCCTGCGTTGTGTTCATAGGAGTTTTCTTTGGCACGATCTTAGGCACCGTTACGGGATATTTCGGCGGCTGGCTTGATGAGATACTGATGAGACTTAACGACGCCGTACTTGCGTTCCCGTCGGTCCTCCTTGCACTTGTGGTAATAGGCCTTTACGGAAGCGGAAGGTATCAGCTGATAGCCGCACTCGGTATCGCATTTATACCGAGTTTTGCCCGTATCGTGCGAGGAGAGGTCTTAAAGATCAGAAACCTTGATTATATACAGGCCGTAAGGCTGTACGGCGCAAGCCATTTCAGGATAATAGTCGTTCACATACTTCCGAATTTAAAGACCGTTCTTTTGTCATCGATAATCATCGGATTTAACAATGCGGTTCTGGCGGAAGCCGGCATGAGCTATCTCGGAATGGGCGTTTCACCGCCCGCACCGTCTCTTGGACGCATGCTTTCCGAGGCGCAGGCATATATATTCTCAAATCCTTTAAATGCGATATTCCCCGGTATCGTGATCGTGATCATGATATTGGGATTCTCGCTGCTTGGAGACACTCTGGGTAAAAGAAATGATGCTTAAAGTTGAAGATCTTTGTATTAAAATTCATGACCGCAACAGTAGCGAAACGCTTGTCAAGGATGTCGACCTTGAGATGAACAGGGGAGATATCCTGGGAATAGTGGGCGAATCGGGCTCGGGTAAGACTATGTCGGCCCTTGCGATCGCGGGACTGTTAAGCCGTCATGACATGGAAAAATCGGGAAAGATCATATTTGAGGGGATCAATCTCTTGGAGTGTGAACGTAAGGTGCTCAGAAAACTTCAGGGTTATGAGATCAGCATGATATTCCAGGAGCCTCTCAACTCATTAAATCCGATCATAAAAGTCGGCAAACAGGTGGAAGAGAGCCTTTTGATACATACGACCATAGAAAAGTCCGAGCGCAAAGAACGCGCAATTCAGGCCTTGAGGGATGTGGAACTTGACAATCCCGAGGCTGTTTACAACAGTTACCCTCACGAACTTTCGGGCGGTATGAGACAGCGTGCCATGATAGCGGCCGCAATGATAAGCCAGCCCCGCCTTCTGATCGCCGATGAGCCGACAACGGCGCTCGATGTAACGATCCAGGCACAGATCGTTGAACTGTTAAAGAAGATCAACCGTGAACGCGGGACCGCAATACTGTTCATATCCCACGATCTTAGTCTCGTAAACACACTTTGTGAGCGTGTGCTCGTAATGAAAGACGGTCTCGTGGTCGAGAGCGGAAATTGCAGCGATATCTTCAACAATCCGCGTGAAGAATATACAAAACACCTTATCGCCGCAATACCCAAGAATCCTTTTGATAACCGGGATCGATAACCCCTTTTTGATACAGCGCCAATGAATCATTTTGATATAGCGCGAAGTAACGGAGAGTTTGATGGGAAACGTACTGGAAGTAAGAAACTTAACAGTTGAATTTAAAAAGAACAAGCAGCCGTTTTATGCGGTAAACGACGTTTCTTTTGACGTGCACGAAGGAGAGATACTTGGACTCGCCGGTGAATCGGGGTGCGGAAAATCCACACTTTCGAGAGCGATACTCGGCATACAGAAGAAGGGCGTTACCGGAAGCATCAAACATTATTACAAAAGACCGCAGATGGTGTTTCAGGATCCGGCGGGTTCACTTAACCCTGCCAAGACGATAGGCTTTATACTTGAAGAGCCCATTACCGTTCGCGGCAATTTTCCGCCCGCAGAGCGCAAGAGAAGGGTTAAGGAAATGCTTGCGATGGTCGACCTTGACGAAGAACTGCTTAAGAGGTATCCAAGCGAGCTTTCCGGCGGACAGAGGCAGAGGATATGTATAGCGGCGGCGCTTATGCAGCAGCCTAGATTTTTGATAGCCGATGAGCCGGTTTCAGCTCTTGACGTAACGGTCCAGAGCCAGATACTGGAACTTCTTAAGAAACTTCACAAAGAACTCAATCTCTCGATACTGTTCATTTCACATGACCTGAGGGTCATATTTAATCTCTGCGACAGGGTAATGGTCATGAAATCGGGAAGGATCGTGGAATCGGGAGACCTTGAATCGGTATATTTTAATCCTGTGGATCCTTACACAAAATCCTTAATGGATGCCGCAAGGACAAAATATAATTAATAAACAGATTATTAACGTAAAAGGGGTTAATTTCCTTCAAAAATCTCCGATATATTTGTTGTAAAAAGCAAGGTAATGATTTATAATCATTATGTAAACTACTAAAGAAGGAGGTGGACTTATGGCAATCAACGGATTACTTGATTACGGCGGATTATATTCCAATTACCGTCCCGTTCAGATCCCTATGGTTGACGTTTCTGAAGTTGCTGCTCAGGACGAAAAGAACGAAATAGCCAAAGCATCCGAAGCCGTAAGCGCACCCATAGCGGAAACTCCTGTAGCGGACAACAGAAGCCGTACAGCAGATCTCGAAAATATATCTCTTAACTTCAACAGCGGTGATGATTATTCTTACATCGGATCCGAATCGGATATGGGAGCTCTTGATATGGACAAGCTCATTTCCGATATGAAGAAAGATAAGATCCTTGAGGACTATCAGTACTTTGTAGGTTCCACAAATACCCAGGCACAGATGACAACAAATGACGGTGCGGTATTCTTAAAGTATTGATATACTAATTACCACAACTTATGATATACTGAATGCGCCCACAGAAGTGGGCGCATTTTTTGTTGAGGGTTTGATATGGAATATAAATTGGGATTGATAGGGTATCCGGTCGGTCATTCAAGATCGCCTTTCATACATTCGAAACTTGCCGGGTTAAAGGGCATAGATCTCTCATATGAGCTTTTGCTTACGCCGCCCCAAGAACTCGCAAAAAGGGTCAAAGACCTTTTTGACGAAGGTTTTACGGGTTTTAACGTAACTGTTCCGCATAAGATAAATGTGATCCCCCTGATCGGGACCATATCGCAGGACGCCTCATCCGTAAATGCCGTAAATACATGTCTTCGTACAGATACGGGATTTGACGGATTCAATACGGATATTTCGGGATTCAAAAGATCGCTTACGGCCAACGACATCGAAGTAACGGGAAAGGACTGCGTTGTTTTGGGAGCGGGCGGTGCCGCAAGGTCGCTTGTTTATTCTCTTATAACACTCGGAGCCCGCAATATATATATCATAAACCGGTCACGCGACAATGCGCTTAAACTTATAGACGATCTTAAAAGAGCGTCAGATGTATCAAACGTTAAGGCGGTTTCCGAAGAAGAACTGTTAAAGGAAGGATACGATAACGCTTCTTCGCGTGATACCGGCATAGGACGTTATCTTGCTTTTCAGGCTACGAGTGCGGAACTCAATTCCGACGAAAGTGTAGTCAAATATCCCGCGCTCTTTGATCTTTTTGATGTTTCATACGATATCGTGGCTGTAAAAGAACCCACACCGTTCATACGGCAGTCGCGTGAAAGAGGGATCAGAGCCTTTAACGGTTTTGATATGCTATATTATCAGGCAGAAGCTGCTTTTGAGATATGGACGGGATTAAAAGTTTCCAAAGAAGAAGCGCTTATTGTAAGAGAGGGATTAAAAAGTTGAATTCTATCGTACTTATAGGGTTTATGGGTTCTGGCAAGACAACGCTTGCAAAGGCATTAAAGAACGATCCCGCTTTTGAGACAATGACCTTTATCGATGTCGACGATCATATTGAGAAAACCGAGGGCAGAAAGATAAGTGATATCTTTAAAGCCGACGGTGAATCGTATTTCAGGGATATCGAAACAAAGGCTTTAAAAGATATAGCAGGGGATGAACGTACAAAGATCGTATCCTGCGGAGGCGGAGTGGTGGAACGCGCTGAAAACGCCGATATCCTGAAAGCGATCGGCACGGTCATATATACCGACAGTGCTGTCACAAAACTTTGGGACAGAGTCGGAAACGATCCCAAAAGGCCGCTTTCAAGGGATAAAGAAGCTTTTCTTAAACTTTATGAAAAGAGGGAGCGCTTGTACCGAAGCGCGGCCGATGTTATCATTGATACCGGTAATAACGACATAAAGAAATGTGTCGGACTTATCAAAGAAGCGCTGGGTATTTCATGAAATATCCGGAACAAAAATACTTAACGGAGAGATTATGAAGAAAATACTGATCATCAACGGACCGAATCTTAATATGCTGGGAAAACGGGATCCGGCCGTTTACGGTAAAGAGACTTATGACGATCTTTTAAACATGATAGGAGAGAAAGCTTCCGAGCTTGGCGTTAAAGCGGAAGTGTTCCAGAGCAACCATGAAGGAGCACTCGTGGACCGGATCCAGGATGCGCTTGCGGACGGTACCGATGCGCTTATCATAAATGCCGGCGCATATACACATTACAGTTATGCGATACGTGATGCGCTTGAAATACTTAGTATTCCCAAGATCGAGATCCATATATCGGATGTCGATAACCGCGAGGAATTCAGAAGACATTCGGTGATCACCGAGGTCTGTACATCCCGTATCATCGGTATGGGAACCCAGGGATATCTAAAGGCAATGGAAGAGGTTTTGAAATAATATGTTAAAGGCATTAAAAAAGAAATTTCCGTTTTGTGACACACCTGTCACAGACTATGTACTGATAGTTTTGCTTGCATTTATCGCCGCTTTCCAGGCGGGATATCTGTTATCGCTCGCCGCTCCTTTCGGAGCAGCATGGGGCATATGCATCACCTGCGTTTTTGCGGGAACCGTAGCACTTCTTGTATATATAAGAAACTTTGTTCCCACAAGAGATGACGGGAAAGTTAAGAGAAGGATGATATGGGCACTTGTGCTTTCTTTTATCCTCGGCCTTACCTATGTACTTGGTTATCAGCTTCAGTATGTGGGATATACAGCCCCCGGCTTTAAAGGAAAATTCTTTATCGGTCTGCATGCCATAGGTTTTCTTCCTCTTATCGCCCCGCTTTTTTATCTGCTTTTGTATTTTATCGATCATACACCCAAGGTTAAACTTACCGGAAAAGCATATTTTGGCACCGGAAAGATATTCTTCATAGCCTGGGCGTTTATTTTCATATCATGGATACCGGCTTTTCTTGCCTATTATCCGATGATCATGTCCTATGATTTCCACTCGCAGGTTTTAAACTCAGCCCTTGGATTTGCGGCATACAACGATCACCATCCGTATCTTTCGACACTTGAGATATCCGCGTTTTACCATCTGGGACTTAAGATAGGCAATACCCAGCTCGGTATGGCATTTATGGCGCTGTTTCATATGCTCATCAACAGCGCGGGATATGCATATGCGGTTACGGTGATATCAAAACTTCTTCCTTATAAGGTGACACCCTTTGCCGCAACGGGCGTGATGGCGCTTTTCCCCACTCATCCCGTAATGATCTTAAGTACCACCAAGGACGTGATCTTCTCGCTCTTTTTCCTGCTGTTCATAGCGGTGATATTTGAACGCGTTTTCTTTTGCGATACACGTAAAAAGAAAATACTTTTCGATATCTGGATCGTGATAACGGGCAGTATGGCATGCATGTGGCGCAACAACACGATCTACGCCATAGCCGTGGCGGGTGTGCTTCTTGTGATCTTTACAAAAAAGCGCGCACGCATACTGATACTTGCCTGTACGATACTTATCTGTGCGGGCGGAAAAGGCGGCGTGATGGGATTAAGAGCGATTATCCATGACGAACATCCGAGTACCGCCATAGAAATGTTAAGCGTTCTTGTCCAGGCCTACGGCCGCACCGTAAACAGAAATCAGGATTCCCTCGATCCGAGGTGTAAAGAGATCATCGCATATTATCTTCCAGAATATTGCTGGAGCGGATACAATACGGGAATTTCCGATGCTTTAAAGAGTTATGTCGGAGATCTGTACGATCACTACGAAGGTAACTGGGGAGATGTTTTAAAAGATTTTCTTTATGTCGGAAGGCATTATCCCAATGAGTTTTTGGATTCTTTCCTGGATCTTACAAGAGGATACTGGTTCCTTGACGACACATCCTTTGCCGATGTTCTGGGTGAAGGTTATGAAGGCAGGATGGGAATAATATATACCTATAATTCGTCGGAATCATGGGAGGTTGACGAGATCAGACATGAGTCAAAGTTCCCCCTCGCGGAAAGGTTTTATGAGTCATTCATAAGCGAAGACGTTATCTTAAGGATGCCGGTGGTAAACCTGTTGTTTAAGATATCGTTCTTTACCATGACAACGCTTTTACTGGCACTGCTGTTCATTTATAAGAAGGATCATAAAGCACTCGGACTCATAACCTTCAGCATAATGTATATACTTACGATGTTTTTGGGACCTGTCGTGCAGTTTAGATATGCATATCCCTGGATCATCACAGAGGTGTTCTTTGTGATACTTCTCTTTATGAAAAAGAAGGACAGTGAGGAAGCGTAGCATTTTCTTTTGCGAAGCTTTAAAAAACTGTTGCGCAATCGGAAGATTTAATATAAACTTATTGGGAATTATTTGTTTAAACATCAGGAGGTTGTTTCATGATTTCTGCAGGTGATTTCAGGAATGGTGTTACTATTGAGATTGAAGGCGCTGTTTTTCAGATTATCGAGTTCCAGCATGTTAAGCCCGGTAAAGGCGCCGCATTCGTACGTACAAAGTTAAAGAATGTTATTAACGGCGGTGTTGTTGAGCGTACTTTCCGTCCTACCGAAAAGTTCCCTCAGGCCCGTATCGACAGAAGCGATATGCAGTATCTGTACAATGACGGAGATCTTTTCTACTTCATGAATACGGAAAACTACGAGCAGGTTGCTCTTAATGCCGATACGATCGGTGATGCACTTAAGTTTGTCAAAGAAAACGAGATGTGTAAGGTTCTTGCATACAACGGAAGCATTTTCTCCGTTGAGCCTCCGCTCTTCGTTGAACTTGAGATCACAGATACCGAGCCCGGATTCAAGGGCGATACCGCTACAGGTGCTACCAAGCCCGCTACGGTTGAGACCGGCGCGCAGGTTGCTGTTCCGTTATTCGTTAACCAGGGCGACGTTATCAAGATCGATACACGTACAGGCGAATATCTTTCGAGAGTATAAGCCGATAATCATTGTAACTGTCCGGAGACATCCCGTTGGGGTGTCTCTTTTTATTCTATTTTTTGGAGGGTTACATGATATTCAGTGAATTTTGCGATTACGTGGCCGAACACGTAACAAAACTGATGGGAGAGGATTATACCTATTCCGTCATGAACGTAAACAAAAACAACGGTCTTAAACTGACCGGTCTGTCGGTAAGAAAAGCCGGATGCAGCATTTCGCCGACATTTTACCTTGAGGATTACTACAAACAGTATCGGGAAGGGACATCGCTTTCCGATATCATCGCAAATCTTGTGAAAGGATTTGAGTTATACAGCGTGGAAGATGAGCCGGACCTTGATTTTTTAAACGATTATGACCGCATATCCGGAAAGGTGATGTTTAAGGTCGTGAACTATGAAAGGAACGAGGAATTTTTAAAAACGGTTCCTTTTAAAAGGTTTATCGATCTTGCGATAGTATTTTATATCCGCATAGATACGGGCGCTTTTTCCACAGGGTCTGTCGTGATAACCAATGAAATGCTTAAGCGTTGGAATACCGACGCAGAAAGGCTGTATGAGGATGCCTACACAAATACACGGGAGAAACTCGGCATAAGGCTTGAGAACATTGAGGCCGTACTTGATGAATTTATGAAAAAGAGCGGTATTTCGGAAGATGAGTACGACCGGTTGATGCCGGACCGATCCTGCGAGTACAGTATTCCTATGTACGTACTTTCCAATGATTCCCGATATTTCGGTGCTTCCTGTATGCTTTACGATGAAGTGCTTGATGATTTTTCCCACAAGATGGGAAGCGATCTGTTTATTCTTCCCAGTTCCGTACATGAACTGATCATTATCCCCGATATCAATCATGAAGACCCCGATCATCTGATCGATATAGTAAGGGATGTCAATGTTACACAACTCGAACCCGTTGAAATACTGTCCGACAATATATACAGGTATTCGCTTAATGAGGGGTGTCTTGAGGGCTTGTTTGCATAAAGAAGCCGATTGTGGTAAAATGCATAAGTCGGTTTGCGCGCATTTGCGAAAAACCGGTCTAAGCAGCCGTAGTATAATGGATAGAACGGAGGCCTCCGACGCCTTTGATGCAGGTTCGATTCCTGTCGGCTGCATGCATTTTGCATGACGAGAATTTTATGAAAGCAAAAAAGAAAAACATATCATTCAAAGAAAAATTAAGATCGTTCCTGGCAGCTGCCGGAGACATGCTGACGTATTTAAAGGATCTCATAGTGGATTACGGAAGGATTATCCTTCCCGTGATACTGCTCGTATGTATTGCTATCACCCTTTATATCGCACTTTCGGCCAGAAGTCGTGTGGAAGCTGCAAGACAGGACGCCGAAGAAGCCCTGATCGAATCCAAGATCGAAGTTAACGAAGTCAAGGAGATCAATTTCGAACTTAACGCAATTCCCGAAGTCAATGAACTGATCACCAGATATTATGAGGCGATAAAGGCTGTGGATACGGACGCACTTGCAGAGATCCAGGGATCGTTAAGCGATACGGAAGCGTTAAGGCTTGAGGCGATGGCTCCTTATATCGACAGATATGAAAATATCAATGTCTACACAAAGCCGGGCCCTTATCAGGATACTTATATCGCATATGCTACCGTAGATGTATATCTTAAAGAGCAGGAACCTTCAACACCGGGTATTCAGTCGTTTTATATCTGTAAGACCGAGGATGGACTTTATTATATTAACAACGGTGAGATTTCTGCCGAAGAAGCGGCTTATATAGAAGACGTGATCGCACAGGCGGACGTTGTGGATCTTAAGAACACGGTACACGTGGCATACAACGAACAGCTTGAAGCGGATGAGGAACTGAAGGCTTATTGGGCTCAGATCTCTGTTGAGATCGATTCTTCGGTAGGAGAACAGCTCACCAACGAGGCGATAATCCAGGCAAAACTTGCCGAAGAAGAAAAGCAGCGTCAGTTAGAAGAGCAGATGAACGATCCCAATTATGTTCCGCCCGAAGAACCCGAAGTTCAGAAGGTTAAAGTTAACACCCTCGTTAATGTGCGTAAATCCGCAAGCGCTACCGCGGATAAGGTCGGAACGGCTTCGGTGGGTTCCATATATGAAGTGCTGGAAGTAATGCAGAACGGCTGGACCAGGATCAATTATGACGGTACTCAGGCCTACATAAAGTCGGAATTTCTTGATCAGATTGCAAATCTTGACAATATTGCGACCATAGGCAAACTTAAGACGCTTGATATGTTAAACGTTCGAAGCGAACCCAACCAGAATGCCACAAAACTGGGCGTTCTCAACTCCGGAGTTGAGATCGAACTCGTGGAGGAAGTGGGTGAATGGTCCAAGATCAAGTATGACGGTCAGCTCGGTTATGTTAAGACCGAATATACCGAGAAGATCGAGTAAAAAATATTATAAATGATTAAATTTTTTTAAGAGACGGTATTGACCGTCTCTTATTTTTTATTTATAATGTCTGAAAAAGTATATTTGTATTATTGTATACAAAGTTATTTTACCCATTATTTAGGAGGAGATGAAAGATGGCAACCAAGAAAGCAGCCACTAAGCCCGCAGCTAAGAAGACAACCAAAACAGCTGCAACAAAGGCACCCGCAACCAAGAAAACAGCAGTTAAGACAGCTAAGAAGACTTACGTTGATGAGGTTTACGAGCGCGTAGTAGCTCAGAATCCCGCTCAGCCCGAATTCCATCAGGCAGTCAAGGAAGTACTCGAATCACTACGAGTAGTAATTGAAGCCGACGAAGAGAAGTTCAGAAGAGACGGTCTTCTTGAAAGACTTACGACTCCCGAGAGACAGCTTCTTTTCCGTGTTCCCTGGGTTGACGACAAAGGTCAGGTTCAGGTAAACAACGGTTATCGTGTTCAGTTCAACTCAGCTATAGGACCTTACAAGGGTGGTTTAAGACTTCATCCCTCCGTTAATCTTGGTATTATAAAGTTCTTAGGTTTCGAGCAGATCTTCAAGAATTCTCTTACCGGTCTTCCCATCGGCGGCGGTAAGGGTGGTTCGGACTTCGATCCCAAGGGCAAATCAGACCGTGAAGTTATGGCATTCTGCCAGAGCTTTATCACTGAGCTCTACAAATACATCGGCGCAGATACCGACGTTCCCGCAGGTGACATCGGAACAGGCGCAAGAGAGATCGGTTTCATGTACGGTCAGTACAAGAGAATCCGCAACGTATATGAGGGTGTTCTTACAGGTAAGGGTCTCTCCTACGGCGGTTCACTTGCAAGAACAGAAGCTACCGGCTACGGTCTTCTTTACTTCACAGAAGAAATGCTCAAGACCAACGGTATCGCACTTGCCGGCAAGACCTGTGCTGTTTCCGGTTCAGGAAACGTTGCTATCTATGCAATTCAGAAAGCCGAACAGCTCGGCGCTAAGGTTGTTACCTGCTCCGATTCTACAGGCTGGATATATGATCCCGAAGGCATCGATGTTGCTCTTCTTAAGGAAGTTAAGGAAGTTAAGCGTGCACGTCTTACCGAGTATGCTGCAGCAAGACCTTCAGCTCAGTATCATGACAAGAAGACCGAAGGCACAAATCAGTGGGAAATCAAAGTTGACGTTGCTCTTCCCTGCGCTACACAGAACGAGCTTAACCTTGATGATGCAAAGAAGCTTGTTGCAAACGGCGTGATCGCTGTTGCAGAAGGCGCTAACATGCCTACCACTCTTGAAGCTACCAAGTACTTCCAGGATAACGGCATCATCTTCGCACCCGGCAAGGCTTCAAACGCAGGCGGTGTTGCTACCTCAGCTCTTGAGATGAGCCAGAACTCAGAGAGACTTTCATGGACCTTCGAAGAGGTTGATGCAAAGCTTAAGAACATCATGGTAAATATCTTCCACAACGCTGACGAAGCTGCAAAGAAGTATGCTAAACCCGGCGACTATGTTGCAGGCGCTAACATCGCAGGCTTCCTTAAGGTTGTAGATGCTATGCAGGCTCAGGGTATTGTTTAATCTGACAAGCTT
>CACYCC010000047.1 GCA_902772805.1 uncultured Lachnospiraceae bacterium
AGTTTCGGACTTGACCTTTACCGCGAGATCGTGGGCGGGATGAGCAGTTAAACAAGGATTGATACGACCGGTATGAAAAAAGAAAAGACAAAGCGCGCGGGAAAAGAGCGCAGACAGAAAAAAGAAAAACGGAATTTCAATGTAAAGAGGTTTATAGGGGACGCGTTTTTGATGATAATCGGCGCGACTCTTTCGGCCGTTGCCACCAAATATGTGTACGATCCTGCGGGACTTGTAACGGGCGGAGTGACAGGTCTTTCGATCATTGCCCGTTCGGTCGGACTTAAGTATTTTGCGACGGACTTTCCGCTTTGGCTGGGAAGCCTGGTCTTTAATATCCCGATATTTATATATGCAATAACCCAGTCCGGCATAAAGCGGGTTTTGCGTACCGGGTTTGTATGGCTTTTTATGACGGCGGAACTGTTCTTTTTACCGGAAATATCGTTTATTCCCGACGATCTTTTGCTGGTGTCCATTTACGGCGGTATCCTGATGGGTATAGGATGCGGGTTGCTGTTATCGGCACATGCAACGTCGGGCGGTTCGGACATGCTGGGTGAAGCGCTTCATCACCAGATCAGGAGCGTCAGTGTGGGGCGGCTCATACAGATAATAGACGGGATCATAGTTGCGATAGGACTTCTCAATTTCGGTATCGAACATACACTTTATGCGGTCATTTCCGTATTTATCATGGGTAAGGTCATCGACCTGGTGCTCAACAAAGGAAAGAGCGCCAAGATGGCGACCATCATCTCGGATTGCAGCGAGGAAATAGCCGCGGAGATCATGGAATCGTTAAACCGCGGTGTTACGGGACTGTACGGCAGCGGAATGTATACAGGCAACGACAAAAAGGTGCTTTTATGTATCTGTTCCAAGAAAGATCTTGTATACATCAAGGATATAGTCAAAAAGCACGATCCGAAGGCGTTCTTTGTGGTCGGCGATGTCAATGAAGCCTTGGGCGAAGGTTTTTTGGAAGAGTGGTAAATTTGCATCAGTGAGGACATGCTATGGATTTCAAAGAATATGTTAACGGTTTTTCGGGTGGGACCTGCATTATGTCTGTCAGGAAAACAGACGACGGCAGCTATGACGACATAAGGATCGTTGAGGGAAACAGGGCATTTCTGGAGGCACCGGTGGGAATGATCCATTCTCCCGGAAGCAGGGATTTTGAGCCCAACACTCCATATACGGATTATATACCCAAAGATATAGGATTCGAGGATCTTATCTATCGAGCTGCCGTGCTTAAAACACCTATTCATACCGGCGTTCATATCAACAGGCTCAATGTGTGGATCAATATTCATGTGACCCCGCTTGATCTCGATGACAAAGATGTGTGTTACTGTGCTTATTATTCACAACCCTGCGCACCGTCGGAAATTGATATCGATTCATGCTATGAAGCTCACAAACCTTCCGAAGATGTGTTAAGGGCGGTCATAAAGCTTCGCGGTACGGATAACTTTAAAAAGAGTATGGATGAGGTGATCACTGACATCCGCAACATCTGCGGAGCGGAAGTATGTACGGTAATGCTGATGGATGCTGAGACCGGAAGCTGTTCGATCGTCGCAAGAAGCATAAAGGGCGGAAGCACTTTAAAAAGAGTGACTCAGTTTACCAATTTCTTTGATCTTGCCAACTCATGGGTGGGTATGATAGGTGACGGAGACAGTCTGATCATAAAAGATGAAAAAGATATGGAATATGTCAGGCAGGTGAACCCGGAATGGCACGCATCGCTTAAAGAAGCCGGTGTAACGAGCGTTGTCATGTTCCCGCTTCGTTACAACCGGGAAGTTCTGGGATTCATATGGGCCACAAATTTTGACGTCAAACATGTACTTCGCATCAAGGGAACTCTTGAGCTGACCAATTTCTTTATATCAGCTGAAGTTGCGGGACATAAGATGCTTGAAAGACTTGAACTTATCGGCTATTCCGATCTGCTTACCGGTGTCAAGAACAGAAACGCCATGAACAACCGGGTAACCGAAATAGTTAACGGCGATAGTGACATTCGGTCACCGTTCGGTGTGATATTCGTGGATCTTAACGGTCTTAAAACGGTTAATGACAATGAAGGGCATACGGCCGGTGATATATTGCTAAAGAAAGCGGCTCTTATCATGCAGGAATTGTTTGACGGCGGAGATATATATCGAGCAGGCGGAGATGAGTTTGTGATCTTTATGCCGGATTGCGATAGCGACGTTTTTGAAGAAAAACTGCGAGAGCTCAAAAAACGCTCCGACGGCAGCGGAAATTTAAGCTTCGCCGTAGGCGGCCATCATGTCGATACGGGCTGTGACATAAGAGACGCCATGCGCATAGCCGATGAAAATATGTACAAAGACAAAGAACTTTATTATTCCGCGCATCCCCAGTCAAGAAACAGGAAGAATCGAAAAATATGATTGCAAACTACTCTGTACCGCCTAAGACTTTTTTTGAGATATCTTCACTCGGATACCTTCTGGTAATGTATCTGAT
>CACYCC010000048.1 GCA_902772805.1 uncultured Lachnospiraceae bacterium
CAACCGGCAAATATGTATTTCCGCCCATCAATCTGCTCACCGAAAACAAGCAGAAAAGCAAAGGCGACAGCGACGAATCGGTTAAGGCAACGGCAAGACAGCTTCTTAAAACTCTTGAAATATTCGGGGTTAAGGCAACCGTTGATTCGATCTGTCAGGGACCTACGGTCACCAGATTCGAACTTATTCCCGAAATGGGAACCAAAGTAAGCCGCATAAAGAGTCTGTCCGATGATATCAAATTAAACCTTGCAACATCGGATATAAGGATCGAGGCCCCGATACCCGGAAAAGCCGCCGTAGGTATCGAAATACCAAACAAAGAAAATCAGTCCGTTCTTTTGCGCGACCTTATAGATACCGAAGAATTCAAATCTTCGAATTCGAGACTTACGTTTGCGGTCGGAAAAGATATTTCCGGAAAAGTTATTGTATATGATATTGACCAGTTCCCGCACCTTCTTATTGCAGGAGCTACGGGTTCGGGTAAATCCGTATGTATCAATACTTTGATCGTAAGTATTATATATAAGGCTCATCCCAATGATGTAAAACTCATCATGATCGACCCCAAAGTTGTTGAGTTGAGCGTTTACAACGGAATACCGCATTTACTCATTCCGGTTGTGACGGATCCCAAGAAAGCGGCTGCGGCACTTAACTGGGCGGTTGCCGAAATGATGGAGCGATACAAGAAATTTGCCGATCTCAACGTAAGAGATCTTAAGGGATACAACAAAGCCGTTTCGGAAATGGATACCGAAAGCGAGATACACAAAAAGCTTCCTCAGATCGTAGTCATCGTCGACGAACTTGCAGACCTTATCATGGTCGCCAAAAACGATGTTGAAGACGCCATATGCCGACTGGCGCAGCTTGCCAGGGCCTGCGGCATTCACCTTATCATAGCAACGCAAAGACCTTCGGTAGATGTCATTACCGGTCTTATTAAAGCCAATATGCCGTCCCGTCTTGCTTTTGCCGTATCTTCGGGTGTCGATTCAAGAACCATTCTTGATATGACCGGAGCCGAAGAACTGCTCGGAAGAGGCGATATGCTGTTCTTCCCCAAAGGTCTTAAAAAACCCGTGAGATTGCAGGGTGCGTTTGTATCCGACCAGGATGTTAACAGAATAGTTGATTTCCTTAAAAAGAATTCACCCGCAGATGATGCTGCGGCGATAGAAATTCAGAAAAAGATCGATTCCGGTGCCGTAAGTTCATCATCCGGATCTTCACAGGGCGGATCTGACAGCGGTTATGACGAATTGTTTGTCGAAGCAGGTAAATATATAATTTCCAACAATAAAGCTTCGATCGGAAATCTTCAGCGTGTTTACAGGATCGGTTTTAACAGAGCCGCACGCATAATGGACCAGCTCGCCGATGCCGGAGTCGTATCGGGTGAAGACGGTACAAAAGCACGCCAGATACTTATGTCGCAATCCGATTTTGAAAGTTTTATCGAAAGCAACGGTTTATGATGAATGGAGAATAATATGAAATCCGATATCGAGATCGCCAGAGAAGCCAAGCTTCTTCCAATCAAAGATGTTGCCGCAAAAGTCGGCATAAGCGAAGACCGGCTTGAATTATACGGCAAATACAAAGCCAAGATCACCAATGAATGGTGGGAAGAAAACAAAGATAAGCCCAACGGCAAACTTATTCTTGTTACCGCCATCAACCCCACTCCCGCGGGAGAAGGCAAGACAACCACATCCGTCGGCTTAAGCGATGCATTTTCAAGACTTGGCAAGAAATGCGTTGTCGCTCTTCGTGAGCCCTCACTCGGACCGTGTTTCGGCATAAAGGGCGGTGCAGCGGGAGGCGGATATGCTCAGGTTGTTCCGATGGAAGATTTAAATCTTCATTTCACCGGAGATTTTCATGCCATAACAAGCGCCAACAACCTGCTTGCCGCAATACTTGACAATCATATCCAGCAGGGCAACGAACTTAATATAGATCCCAGAAACGTTGTATTTAAGCGTTGTATGGATATGAACGACAGAGTTCTTCGGAATATCGTGATAGGTCTCGGAAACAAATCGGACGGCACCGTAAGAGAAGATCATTTTGTTATAACGGTTGCTACCGAGATAATGGCTGTTTTGTGTCTTTCCGAAGATCTTAAAGATCTTAAAGACCGTCTTTCAAAGATCATTGTTGCATATGATTATTCGGGAAATCCGGTTACCGCAGGTCAGCTTAAATGTGTAGGTTCCATGGCCGCTCTTTTAAAGGATGCCATAAAGCCCAACCTGATACAGACTATGGAACACACTCCGGCCATAGTTCACGGCGGTCCTTTTGCAAATATCGCACACGGCTGCAATTCCGTAAGAGCAACAAGATATGCGCTTAAAATGGCCGATTATGTTATAACAGAAGCCGGATTCGGCGCAGACCTCGGAGCGGAGAAGTTCTTTGACATCAAATGCCGTAAAGCCGGATTAAAGCCGGACTGCGTAGTTCTGGTCGCTACGATAAGAGCTCTTAAATATAACGGCGGCGTTTTAAAAGAAGATCTTTCCAAGGAAAATCTCGATGCTCTTAAAAAGGGGATCGTAAACCTTGAAAAGCATATGGAAAACTTAAAACTCTACGGGGTTCCGGTTGTCGTAACATTAAACGATTTTGTAAGTGACACACAGGCCGAGAGAGATTTTGTCAAAGACTTCGTCAAAGCCCGCGGATGTGAATTTGCTCTTTCCAAAGTATGGGAACTCGGCGGTGAAGGCGGTGTGGAACTCGCCAACACGGTCATTGATACAATAAACGGATGTGAGAGCAATTTCAAACCTCTTTACGAAGACAGCCTTCCTCTTAAGGAAAAGATCGAAAAGGTTGCCACATGTATTTACGGTGCCAAAGATGTTTCTTTTACCAAGGAAAGCGAAAAGATGCTTAAAAAGCTTACCGATATGGGCTTTTCGGATCTTCCCGTATGTATGGCCAAGACTCAGTACTCACTGTCCGACGATCAGACACTTCTCGGAAGGCCTGAAGGTTTTACGCTTAACGTAAGAGACGTATATATCTCAGCCGGTGCCGGATTTGTGGTAGCACTTACCGGTCAGATCATGACGATGCCCGGCCTTTCCAAGAATCCCGCAGCATATACGATAGATGTTGATGATGACGGAAACATAACCGGTCTTTTCTAAGCTTTGGATTTATTTAATAAAGTACGATCAAAAGAGGGAAATTATGGAATTGATAGACGGAAAAAAGATATCGCAGGAAATAAAAGACGAATGTAAGGCAAAGGCTGAAGAGCTTATCAAAGCAGGAAAAACGCCCTGTCTTGCAGTTATCTTAGTGGGCAACGATCCCGCTTCGTCGATATATGTGGGTAACAAGAAAAAGGCATGTGAATACTGCAATATAAAATCCCTGTCATATGAACTTCCCGAATCGACAAGCGAACAGGAATTGCTTGATCTCATCGATAAACTCAACAACGATAAGGAAGTAAACGGCATACTTGTCCAGTTACCGCTTCCCAAACATATAGACGAAAACAAAGTCATCGCAAAGATCGATCCTTCAAAGGATGTCGACGGTTTCCATGTTTCAAATGTCGGTGCATTGTGTGTCGGCCAAGAAGGCTTTGTTTCATGTACACCCGCCGGTATAATCCAGCTTCTTAAGCGCAGTAATGTTGATATTTCCGGAAAGAGATGCGTGGTTATCGGACGCAGCAATATTGTAGGTAAGCCCATGGCGCTTCTTATGCTTAAAGAAAACGCGACCGTAACGATATGTCATTCCAAAACGGCCGATCTTAAAGCGGTAGCAAGCGAAGCGGATATCTTAATAGTTGCGATCGGTAAACCCCGTTTTGTAGGTCCCGAATACGTCAAAGACGGTGCCGTTGTTATCGATGTAGGCATTCACAGAGACGAAAACAACAAAATGTGCGGTGATGTTGATTTTGAAAAGGTTAAAGATAAAGTTTCACTCATAACTCCGGTTCCCGGAGGAGTGGGCCCCATGACGATAGCAATGCTTATGAACAATGTAATCGAAGCTTGTGAAAGGTATTAAGACTCATGAAATGTCCCAATTGCGGAAAACCTTTAAAAGAAGGCCTCCTGTACTGTGAACATTGCGGATGTGAAATAGAGATAGTTTCGGATATCGATATGGAACTTGAGATGAACAAAACCATCCGCGACATAGCTCACAAAGAGTTTAACAATAAAAACGATATCGCAAATGCCGAATTTGATGATGACGACAATCCGTCATTGATCGGGTTTTTATTAAAGCGCAGCAAACATATCGGAAAATTCGTTTATGTGCTTATAGCTGTCGGTATCATTGCCGTTATCGCCATTGCGGTCCATATGGGACTTAAGATATCACACGAGAGTTCCCTTGAATACCAGGTGGAAATGGCCGATAAGTCATATTCGTCGGGCGATATCAATAAGGCTGTCAAATATCTTGAAAAAGCTTCCAAGATAGAGCCTTCAAACATAAATTACAAGTTAAAGATAGCTGATTATTATCTTGAACTCAATAAACCCGACGATGCGGCATATACTCTTACCGAGATCGCGGAAAACAAAGATACCGACGAAGCGAAGCGCGTAATGGCATACAGGAAACTTTTCGATCTGTACAAAGAAAAGGGCGATTATGCTTCGATCGGCGAAAAATTAAGAAACTGCGAGATAGAATCGGTACTTAAAGACTATTCGTCGTATATAGTTTCGGTCCCCAAATTCAGCACAGATCCCGGAACTTATAACGATACGATCAATCTTCGTATAACCACCGATTCCGAATGCCGTATACTTTACACTTTAGACGGTTCCGATCCCATAACCAACGGTATCGAATATACCGGTCCGCTTCTTTTGGAATACGGCAGTTATTCCGTAAAAGCCGTATGTCTTAACGATTATGACATACCCGGTGAGACGATCTCGGGCAATTACCTGATAGATGTGGCATTTTCTTTTTCACCCAAGGTTGAACCCGAAGACGGTGAATTTGAACATACATTTTTGATAGAAGTTGAAGTTCCCGTGATGTATACTTGTTACTATACGATCGACGGAGCGGCTCCCACCAAGGAATCCTACAAGTATTCCAATCCCATTCCCGCCATGGAAGGAAAGCACAATTACAAATTTGTGGTATTCTCCAATGACGGAACACAAAGCGAGATAGCGGAAAGAGAATATACGGTTACCCTCAATACCGACCTTACCGCTGCGGATGCCGTAACTTTACTGAATCAGGGACTTATCGACCGCGGATATCTCGATGAATCCGGCCGTCACCGCGAAGGAGTCGAGGGTACATACATATTTATGTATTCCACGATCTATCCCATCAAGGATATGGGTGACTTTTACTTTGTAGTAGAGTATATCCAGGATGACTTCGGCAACAATAAGATGACCGGAACATATTATGCGATCGACTGCTATAACGGAATGCTTTATACCGTTGATATAACGGGTGAAGACGGATACAGACTTTCACCTCTTTAAATAAACATCGAAAGGAAACAAAAAAATGTACCAGATACTTGAAGCCAAAGAGTTGACGACTAACATCTTTTATATGGTCGTACATGCTCCGAGAGTTGCAAAATCCTGTCTTCCCGGACAGTTTGTCATCGTAAGGACCGACAGCGAAAGCGAAAGGATCCCTCTTACGATCTGTGATTATGACAGGGAAGCGGGCACCATTACGATAGTATTCCAGATCGTCGGCGCCGGAACGCTTTTCATGTCAAAGCTTAAGAAAGGTGATTCCTTTAACGACTTTGTGGGACCTCTTGGATGCCCTTCGGAACTTGTAACGGACGATGTGGCAAATACGGCCAAAAAGAGCATTCTTTTTGTGGCAGGCGGTGTGGGAACCGCTCCCGTTTATCCTCAGGTTAAATGGTTAAAAGAACACGGCATTAATGCGGATGTTATCGTGGGATCCAAGACAAAAGACCTTTTGATCCTTGAAGACGAAATGAAAGCAGTAGCCGGAAATCTGTATATAACGACTGATGACGGTTCTTACGGTCGCAGCGGTATGGTTACCAAAGTTATCGAAGATCTTGTCGGCGAAGGCAAAAAATACGATGTCTGCGTAGCTATCGGACCGATGATAATGATGAAATTCGTTTGCAAGCTCACCAAAGAACTTAATATTCCCACGGTCGTAAGCTTAAATCCCATTATGGTGGACGGTACCGGAATGTGCGGAGCATGTCGTGTGACCGTTGGAGACAAGGTTAAATTTGCATGTGTTGACGGTCCCGAATTTGACGGACATCTTGTAAACTTTGATGAAGCCATGAAACGTCAGACTCTTTACAAAACAGCCGAAGGAAGAGCATTCTTAGAAGCCAAAGAGGGCGACACACATCACGGCGGATGCGGAAACTGCTAAGGAGGTAACAGATAATGGATGTATTAAAGAAAGTACCGGTACGCGAGCAGGATCCGAAAGTTCGTGCTACCAATTTTGACGAGGTTTGCCTCGGTTATAACAAAGAAGAAGCCATGGAAGAGGCTTCCAGATGTATCAATTGTAAAAATGCCCAGTGTATCA
>CACYCC010000049.1 GCA_902772805.1 uncultured Lachnospiraceae bacterium
AGCCGACTGACGAGTATGGTGAGTCATCGAGTAGCTGACGAGCGCAATGTTAAGTTCCGAAGCGATCTGCTCCATGATCGCCGTCTTTCCTATACCCGGCGCCCCCAGCAAAAAGACGGGACGCTGACGTACCACGGGTATGCGGTAATCGCCGTATTCGTCCTTTTTAAGATAAAGACTTACCGTATCCTTTATAAATTCCTTGGCTTCTTTGATGTTCATGCTCTTCCCCTTATCAGATGTCGTTTTCCGGTTCGATTGCCGTTTCCGGTTTCTAAATGTCGTTTTCCAATACGCATTTTGTGGCCCATTTCGGGATCTTGGGGCGGTACTCATCTTCTCCCGCAAACACGAATACCGTGTCAAAAGAAGGTATCGAGGTCGGATATATACCGTAACCGTCCGTAAAATATATGATGCCTCTTAAGTTATCAAACTCTTTTTTACTTATCTTATCTTCAACGTAGTCAAATACCGGTCTGAAATCCGTGGCTCCCATGCCGGAAAGTTCAAAGTTTTCGACAAATTGCTCTATGTCTTCTTTTTCTTTTATCTTAACGACTTTTTTGATCTCGCTGTCACATTGCACGATGTGGATGTTGACTTCGTCAAAAAACGTATTTTCGGTATAAAGAACGGAAACGGTGCGCTTAAGAAACTGTTTGACAAGCTCACCCCTGCACGAAGCCGATGTGTCGATCGCGATCACAAAGTCCTTGATCCTTTTATCCTCCGCATATTCAAGCGGTTCGATGAGAGGCATGTTTTTGTAAAGCGAAAGTCCGTAAGTGTAAAAGACCTGATCGAACTCATCGGGATTGACCTTTATAAGCTCTCCCTCTACCGCAAAACGCCGCAACAGTTTTTCGTAATCCTGTTTGATGCGGGTGGCTTCCCGAAGGTTTTTAAGTATCTCTTCGTTGCCTTCTCCGTCTCTTGAAAATGACTTGATCTCGGCTTTTATGCGCTCGGCAACCTTTTTGAACTCTTCTTCGGTCATTATGATCTCATCGGGATCTTCATTCTTAAGATCGTCGTGTGCGTCAAAAGAAAACAGTCTCTTATACCGGGCTTTTGCGTCGGTAGATATACCTTGTGCCGCAAATTCCCGATAGATCCTAGGCGCCGTAAGGTCCGGGACCCATTTTCCTATCCTTGAAAGCACGATCCTTCTCTCGTCATCGTCGGAAAGCTCGCTCCCCTGGATATTTAAAGAAAGCGAAACGTTTTCTACAGCGATGTCACAAGCTAAATTCCACAGCTCTTCATCCCTGTTTTCGCGGCTTAGGGCATGCAGGAAAATGATATGAAACATTACATGAAGACAGAGCCTTACCGCATAGGCAGGCTCTTTCATATAATCAACGAGAAGCTTTTCGGGGTCGTAGTAAAGAGTGTTCAATCTGCTTAAATACCCCTTAAGACCGCCGGCGGCTTCGATATTTAACTTTGAAAGTGCGCGGTCAAAAAACCGATACCGCACAGCGATCGTATCTTTGGCAAGATAGATCACCTTTTTGGCATATTCGCCTATACGCTCATCCATTCCGGAATCTCCGTTAAAGTCCGGGCTGTCCCGGTCACCGACTCAGTCCTTGTTTTTGTCCGGTATCACGTCTTCGATAACGTCAAAGGGTATACCGCAGGCAAATGCGCTTCCTATATCGCATCTTCCGAGATGGTAGTCCTTCTTTTTCTCGCCTTCTTTAAGTTCGTCGGATACCTTGACTTTAAGCCTTCCTTCTTCGGAAGAAGCAAATTCGTCAAGCATCTTTACGATGTCATCTATGTCTGCAGCGCTTTTGTTGTTTTCTTTTCCCGCCATATCTTCTCCTGCCCGCCTATGATATTCACAGTTTTCTGCGTGGTCATCATTGGCCCGGCTCTATGTTATGTAAACTATATGTTCTGCATCATGCATTCGATCATCTGCTTCATACGGTTCTCAACGGAATACATGCTTCTTACTTTCGCGCACCCGCTTTGGGCGATCTTTATCCTCTCGTCCTCATGTGCAAGATAATATGCGCATTTATCCCTAAGTTCCTCGGGGGAACCATATACTTCAAGGTCGACTCCCGGTGTGAACATGCTCTCGATCTCTGCCTGATAATTGGTGATCAGAAATCCTCCGCTTGCCAGAACATCAAATATGCGAAGTGAAAGCCCTGTCTGGATCGGCCGCATCGTGATGTTTAAATTTATCTTTGAAAGATTGAATATCTTGGGCATCTCCAAAAGAGAGTTGGCGCCGCCCCGGACATTTACATTGTTTAAAGGCGATGTATCCGAACGGGTATAAAGATCGACTTTGAAGTCACGGGCGAGCATGTTAAGAGTCGCTATGCGCTCTTTCTCGGCAAGTTCCATGCCTATATACGAATTTGCCACGATGTAGCGGTCGATCGGCTCGACCCAGGCTCCGTCTATGTCTTCAGGCGCATCGCCCTTTGCAGCGTTTTCTGCCCCGGCACCCTTTGCAGCGGTTTCTGCCCCGGCACTCTTTGCAGTGGTTTCTGCCCCGGCACCCTTTATCTCGCGCACGATATCGTCCGTCAGCGCTTCTTCGATAAAGTTGTAGCCGTATACCTTAAGCTGGGCGTTTTCGATGCCGTCTATAAACCCACGCGTAAAATCGGAAATTTCCCTGTCTTTTAATTTGTTCTTTTCACTGTACAAAGAGCCCACAAAGGAAATGTCCGCACCGTATTTCCTGCGATCCGCATCCGTTATCGAATCAACGACCTTTTTGATCCTTTCGGTCCCGGTTCCGAGCGGCAGGTAAAATACGCACTCAGGATTATATTTTGAGATCCGTTCATACTGCGCCATGTCAAAAAGAAAGACTCTGTTGCACCTGTTCTTTATCTGCGTTGCAAAGAGCTCCATGACCGGACAGTCAACGCTCCAACAGGCGTAAATGACATTAAGTTTCTCGCATATGTCGGAAACGGCAGGAAAGAAGTTGATGCTGAACACAAACATGAAGGGATTGCCCTTTTCGGCATGACTTATCAGCCGGTCCGCCACAAGCTGCAGCTGTTCTCCGCGAGTCAGCGCTTTATTGGTCATCTCGCTCGTTTCCTCAACAACTTCAAGGCCGAACTTCTTAAATGCCTCAATACAATCCGGCTCA
>CACYCC010000050.1 GCA_902772805.1 uncultured Lachnospiraceae bacterium
GACGGAAAGAACTACTCTCCTCAGCAGATCTCCGCAATGATCCTTCAGAAGCTTAAGGCAGATGCAGAGAGCTACCTTGGTGAGAAGGTTACAGAGGCCGTTATTACGGTTCCCGCATACTTCAACGATGCTCAGCGTCAGGCAACCAAGGATGCAGGTAAGATCGCAGGTCTTGATGTAAAGCGTATCATCAACGAGCCTACCGCAGCAGCACTTGCATACGGTCTTGACAATGAAAAAGAACAGAAGATCATGGTATACGACCTTGGCGGCGGTACATTCGATGTTTCCATCATCGATATAGGTGACGGTGTTATCGAAGTTCTGGCTACAAACGGTGATACACACCTTGGTGGTGATGACTTTGATGCCAAGATCACGGACTGGATGCTTTCAGAGTTCAAGAAGGCCGAAGGTATCGATCTTTCTACCGATAAGATGGCACTTCAGAGATTAAAAGAAGCCGCAGAGAAAGCCAAAAAGGAACTTTCAAGCGCAACTACGACAAACATCAACCTTCCTTTCATCACTGCAAACCAGGATGGACCGAAGCACTTTGATATGAACCTTACCCGTGCTAAATTTGATGAACTCACGGCCGACCTTGTTGAAAAGACCAAGATCCCCGTACAGAACGCATTAAAGGACGCCGGACTTACAGCATCAGACCTTGGAAAGGTATTGCTGGTAGGTGGTTCAACACGTATTCCCGCCGTTCAGGATCTTGTAAGATCTCTTACCGGTCAGGAGCCTTCGAAGTCACTTAACCCCGATGAGTGTGTTGCAATAGGTGCTTCCATTCAGGGCGGTAAGCTTGCAGGCGATGCAGGCGCAGGTGACATCCTGTTACTTGATGTTACTCCCCTTTCTCTTTCCATCGAGACAATGGGTGGTATAGCTACAAGACTTATCGAGAGAAATACGACCATTCCTACCAAGAAGAGTCAGGTATTCTCGACCGCAGCAGATAACCAGACCGCAGTTGACATCAATGTCGTACAGGGTGAAAGACAGTTTGCCCGTGACAACAAGTCACTCGGACAGTTCAGACTTGACGGTATCCCTCCGGCAATGAGAGGTGTTCCTCAGATCGAGGTTACATTCGATATCGATGCCAACGGTATAGTTAACGTTTCCGCAAAAGACCTCGGAACCGGCAAGGAACAGCACATCACCATCACCGCAGGTTCTTCCATGAGCGATGATGAGATCGAAAAGGCTGTCAAGGAAGCTCAGGAGTTCGAGGCTCAGGACAAGAAGCGTAAGGAAGGCATTGACGCACGTAACGAAGCGGATTCATTTGTATTCCAGACCGAAAAGGCTTTGAATGAGGTCGGAGACAAAGTTGACGCAGGTCAGAAAGAAGCTGTTGAGGCAGACCTCAAGGCACTCAAAGACCTTCTTGAATCCACCAAGGATCAGGAACTTTCCGATTCTCAGATCGGTGATATCAAAGCCGGCAAAGAAAAACTCATGAATTCCGCACAGGCACTGTTTGCCAAGGTTTATGAGCAGGCACAGGCAGCTCAGGGTGCAGCAGGTCCCGATATGGGAGCAGCAGGTCCTGACATGAGCGGATTTGCAGGTTCATCGGCCGGAAGCGATTCAGGCAATGACGATAATGTTGTAGACGGAGACTACAGGGAAGTATAGTGATTTATGGCTGATTCCAAGAGAGACTATTATGAAGTCCTCGGCGTTGACAAAAACGCCGATGATGAAACATTAAAAAAAGCATACAGACAGCTTGCCAAGAAATACCATCCCGATGCGCATCCCGATGATAAGGATGCCGAGGCAAAGTTCAAGGAAGCCAGTGAAGCTTATGCCGTTTTAAGCGACCCCGAAAAGAGAAGACAGTACGATCAGTTCGGTCATGCCGCCTTTGACGGGGGAGCCGGTGGCGGCGGATTCGGTGGATTTGACTTTACCGGAGGCAATTTTGCCGATATCTTCGGAGATATTTTCGGAGATATCTTCGGTGGCGGACGCTCGGCTTATTCGTCGTCGCGCAGCGGCCCCAACCGTGGGGCAAATATCCGCACCAGTATTCGTATTTCGTTTATGGAAGCTATTACGGGTGTGGACAAAGAGATCGAGCTTACATTAAAGGATGAGTGTAAGACCTGTCACGGTACCGGTGCAAAACCCGGCACATCGCCGATAAAGTGTACCAGATGTGGCGGTAAAGGTCAGGTAGTCAATGTCCAGCAGTCGTTTTTCGGAACTATCAGAAACGTTCAGACCTGTCCCGATTGTCGCGGAACCGGAAAGATCGTTAAGGATAAATGCCCCGACTGTTCTGGTACGGGATATACGTCTTCACGTAAAAAGATCGCCGTTGAGATCCCGGCAGGTATCGATAACGGCATGAGCGTTCGTATCAGAGGACGCGGAGAACCCGGTACAAACGGCGGTGAAAGAGGAGATCTTCTCGTTGAAGTTATCGTGGCCGATCATCCTATATTCAGACGTCAGGATCAGAATATCTACTCAACCGTTCCGCTTTCTTATGCGGTTGCGGCTCTCGGCGGAGAGATCATGATAGATACCGTTGACGGAAAAGTGGTTTATGAAGTTAAGCCCGGAACACAGACGGATACGCGTGTAAGACTCAAAGGTAAAGGTGTTCCCTCGACACGTTACAAAGATGTTCGGGGAGATCATTATGTGACACTTGTCGTACAGACGCCCGAGAAACTCTCACACGAAGCAAAGGAACTCTTAAAACAGTTCGATGCTTTGACAGGGGACTCGTTAAACGCAGTCAAAAATTCCGGTGTAACGGTTGATGACGGCGACAAGAAAAAGAAATTCTGGAAACAGTAAAGACGATAATATCATATGTCCGGAAAATTTGGAAAAACGGTAATCATTATATTGTCGGCAGCGGCGCTTGGTGTTGCGGTATGGCTTTCGGGTTGTGCCGGTGAAAGCGGCGGCAAAGAACAAATTCAACAGGGTACAGCAAACTGTACCCTGTCTTTTTCGTGTGAAAGCGGATTCTATACAGACGATCAGGATGTAAAGATAAAAATACTCGGAAAGGGTGATGTTCACTATACTCTTGACGGATCGGAACCGACTGCGGACAGTCCCGTCTTTAAGGGGTCTGTCAGTCTTTCGGCGGGCGGAGGGGATTATCCGAACGGTTACTGTTTAAAGGCAGCTGCTTTTATCGGCGACACCGCAGTATCCGACACATACACCGCCAATTATATCTGCGGCGAAAATGTAAACAGCAGATTTTCAACATATGTCATATGTGTTTCCGGAGCGGCATCGGAACTTACGGAAGGTCCCGACGGTATATTCTACGGTGACAACGTATATAACCGCGGACGCGAAAATGAAAGAAAAGTAAGCGTTGAGATCTTCGATCCGACAGGAAAGAGTCTTGTTAAAAGGAATTGCGGTGTAAGAGCTTTCGGAGGAGCCTCCAGAGAGCATTTTGTAAAATCGATGAAGTTTTATACCCGCAAAGAATACGATCCGGAAAACAAATTTGAGTTAAACATATTTGATCCCTCGGGAAAAGATATTAAGTATAAGCGTCTGGTACTCAGAAATACGGGAAACGATTTTCATTTTGCATACATAAGAGATGAATTTCTTGAATATATGGCAGGAGAAGCGGGACTTAATGATCACGAGGGTGTCGCACCGGCAGTTCTGTACCTTAACGGAAAATATAACGGTCTTTTGTGGCTTCACGAAAACTACTGTGATGACTATTTTGACGAAAAGTATGATTCGGACGGTGACGGTGAATTCGTGATACTTGAAGGCGATGAATTTGTAAAATCCGAAGAGGACGATCCCGAGATCGCCGCAGAATACAATAAGACCTATGCAGAATTATGTACTCTGGACTTAACCGATGACGACAATTATCGTAAGGTCACGGAGTTTATGGATGTCGAAAACTATCTCGATTATTATGCATTTAACCTTTATGTATGTAATTTCGACTGGCCGCATAATAATGTAAAGTGTTACAGATATTGCCCCAAAGAGGGTACGGCGCTTAAAGACGGAGTGTTTGACGGAAGATACAGATATCTTGTACATGACCTTGACTGGTCAATGGGATGGGATGAATTCTCGGATGTGTCTTATGACAATTTCGCCCAGTTTTTCACTCCCGGTTCACAGATGAGTTCAACTCTTTTCGGCGCACTTATGAAAAGAGAAGACTCAAGGCGGTATCTTAGGGAAAGACTTGAAGAACTGATGAACGGACCGTTTGAACCTTCCGAAGCACTTGAAGAATTCAACGGTTTCGATGCCTTAAGGGCCTCCGAACAGGTCTATTATCAAAAATGGCTTGAAGAAAACGAGATATATGCCGAAGGAACACCGGGTCCCAGTGAAGAAGTATATCTTGAAAATATGGAGACCATACGGGATTTTCTTGCCAAAAGGCCCGAATATGTCAAGGCATTTATTGATGTATATCTAAAGTGATCGCATATATCGGAACGGGGTGCGTTCGGTTGACGCACCCCTTCTTTTTTGCTAAATTATCATTTATGAAAAAATATATAGGTGACAGAAAATTCTACAGGATGGTCTTAAAAGTCGCCATCCCCATAGTGATCCAGTTCGGTATCTCGAACTTTGTAAACCTGCTTGACAACATCATGGTCGGAAGACTCGGAACCGAGCAGATGACCGGAGTGTCGGTTGTCAATCAGCTGATGTTCGTGTTCAACCTTGCGCTTTTCGGCGCGATTTCCGGACCTGGTATATTTACCGCACAGTATGCGGGTCAGAAAAATGACGAAGGTGTCAGACACACGTTAAGATTTAAACTGATACTCGGATTTTTGCTGTCCGTAGCCGGCGTACTTGTGTTTGTCTTCTTAAAAGATACGTTGATAATGCTTTTCTTACACGACAATAATTCCGGTATAGACCTGGCTTCAACGCTTACAAGTGCCAAGTCATATCTGTTTGCGATGCTGTTCGGACTGTTTCCTTTTGCCGTATCATGCTGTTATGCGGGTACTTTAAGAGAATGCGGTGAGACCAATGTACCGATGATCGCGGGCGTTGTTGCGATACTGGTAAACTTATGTTTCAACTACATCCTGATATTCGGTCATTTCGGAGCGCCCAGGCTCGGTGTTACGGGTGCGGCCATTGCGACCGTGATCTCAAGATATGTGGAACTTCTGATAGTTGTCATATGGACGCATACTCACAAACAGCGTGCCGGATACGGAGTCGGACTTTACAGGCACTTTACTATACCGGGAGCGCTTGTAAGAAAGATCATAATCATGGGAACTCCTCTTTTCTTAAACGAGTTTCTGTGGTCAATGGGCATGTCTTCGCTCACACAGTGCTATTCCATGCGCGGTCTTGATGTGGTGGCTGCTTTTAACATATCAAATACCATTGTTAACCTCTTCAATGTTGTGCTGATATCCATGGGTAATGTCGTATCCATCATCATCGGGCAGCAGCTTGGAGCAGGTGATACGGAAGGCGTTGTTGATACCGACAGAAAGCTCATAACACTGGGTGTGCTCACATCCGCAGCGATGGGAGGCCTGTTGATCGCTCTTGCACCCGTCTTCCCGAAGTTTTATGAGACGACCGATGACATCAGAAATCTGGCTGTCGAACTCATGCGTATCGCAGCACTGTTCATGCCGATAGGATCTTATCTTAACTGCGCATATTTCACTATCCGTTCGGGCGGCAAGACCTTCATTACGTTTTTGTTTGACTCGGTTTATCTGTGGGTATTGTGTTTCCCGATAGCTTTTGTGATAAGCCGTTTTACGACACTTTCGATACTTCCGTTTTACATGATCATTCTTTCGCTCGACCTTGTAAAACTCGTGATAGGTGCGATACTTCTTAAGAAGAGGATATGGATCAACAATATCGTCAGTGAATAAACCGGTACATCACGAAAACACCGGGATCAAAGATATTTAAGAAACTTAAGCTCCGTTTTTTGACGGAGCTTTTTTACTATGATGCTCTGAATAAACGCGATCAGGCATGAGGAGAAAAATACAGCCGCAAGTTCAAGATACCAGAAACCGGATAAAACGGTCTGATCGTAAACGGCAAGCGCGAAAATGTGCCATAAATAAATCCAGAGAGACCGGTCCGATACAAATCGTACGAACCTGCTTTTATAAAGCGCCGAAAGATCGAGAGTTTCAAATACGATCATGAGAGCATAAGAGACCGCGATCCCGTAGGAAAGATAGTATATCTTTGGCGGGAATGTGGCGATCGAAACGCGCTCAAAGTGCCCGGTGGCAACGCGTATATATATGGCGATACCCGCAAATATCAGTGCGGATACCGATGCAATGATCACTTTTAAACGCTTTGAGATCGCGGGATAAACAAAACCGAGATACGCAACCGCTCCGTAAGGGATAAAATAGTAGAAGGTGTTCACAAAAAGTCTGCTGTCAACCAGTATGCCTTTATAATACATAATCTCATAAAGCACATACAGCAAAAGAATGATGACCGAAAATCCTTTAAACCGTGAAAACTTCCTGAATATCGGAGTGCAGATCCCGGTATAGATATAGATGAGTATTATCCATACATATGCCATGCCGTAAAGAGAGCACAGAAATGTAAAAATATAGAAATCAAGCGGAAAGATGTGGCCCCTTACGGCATACATTACAAACAGAAAGACAAGAAATATATGTGTCGGCACCAGAAGCCTTAAAATACGGCTCATTATAAAGGAACTGTCTTTAAAATCCGGTGACAGACAGTGACGGTCATAGCTGTATCGCATAAGATATGCCGACAGCATCACCATAAGCGGCACATCAAATGCACGTACCATCAAAGCCCAATCGGGAGCATCCACATGAGCGACCATTATCCCGATAAGACCGATCAGCTTAATAAAATCTATAAATTCAAATCTTTTATTGGTTATTTCCATTAAATGTTCCCTTTAAAACTATAATTCAAGTGCGATCATGAGATATGACAGAACCGTCATTCCTGCGGTTTCGGTCCTTAAGATCCGTTTTCCGAGAGTGATGGCATTAAATCCGAGTGCGGTCGCTTCATCGACTTCAGAAACGTCAAATCCTCCTTCGGGCCCTATAAATATGACTATCGATCCGCGTTTCCCGGCATTTTCTTTTTCCAAAAGATCGTTTACGGCGGTATCGAAGATCTCTTTGGTCGATGTATCATCCGAAAGTTCGTACGGAAGCAGTTTATGATCGCAATCCTTAACAGCCGCGAGCGCTTCTTTTACGGACATGGGCATGGTAACTTCGGGAATGACGGAGCGCTTGGACTGTTTGGCGGCGGCTTCCGAGATCGCCTGCCACCTTGCTATCTTTGAAGGCGCTTTAGACGGTTCGAGCTTTAAGACGGAACGCTTCATTGCAACGGGGATGATCTTAGAGGCCCCGAGTTCTACGGCTTTTTGTATGATGAGTTCCATTTTGTCAGACTTCGGAAGCCCCTGCAGCAATATGATATCCGCAGGAAGTTCGTTTCCTTCTTCTTTGACAAACGCAAGATCGCAGATCACTTTGTCGTCGCAAAGTTCACGCACGATACATCTGTATTCGGCCTGAGAGTCCTCAACGCTTACGGAAATCTCTTCTCCGGGCCTTATCCTTAGGACATTTTTGATATGATTGACGTCCTTGCCGGTTATAGTTACGGTTTTATCTTCTATGGCCGAGGGTTTTGTAAAAAAATGATGCATATCAATTCCATTTCAAGAGTGCTTTGTTATATAATGTTATAGTGGTCTGTATTTTTTCCACAACGACATTATATAACATAATTCGATGTAAACGAAGAAAACAATCAAATGATCAAGACAAATTTATTTGAACCGTCGGTATCCAGAAAAACAGTCGGGCAAAAGAACAATTTTTCCGTCATTGAGTACGAGAAGGATATTTCCATTACCCCCAATATGGCTGAGACAGCATATTTTGCCTCCAAGATGAATGTCAGAAAGCGTCAGCTCGTGATAGGGCTTTCGGACAGCGGAGTTTATGTTCAGGCAGGCGAGATGCAGATCATGATGGGTGACATCGAGGCGACCACGGGCATAAAGGGTGCCGCCGATCTTGCCAGAAAAGTGTTCGGAAGCGCGGTCACCGGAGAAACTGTCGTAAAGCCTTACTATCGCGGAATGGGGACGCTTGTACTGGAACCCACATACCGCTACATAATACTTGAAGAGATGGCAGACTGGCCCGATGGCATAGTGATAGAGGACGGAATGTTCTTAGCCTGTGAAGACAGTGTCGAGATGGACCTTTCGGGCCGTAAAAATCTTTCTTCGGCAATATTCGGACGCGAAGGTCTCATAAACTCAATGTTTTACGGCAAGGGTATACTGGCGCTTGAAAGCCCGGTACCCCAGGAAGAACTTATAACCGTGGAACTGGAGGACGATACCGTCAAGATCGACGGCAATATGGCGATCGCCTGGTCACCGGGACTTGACTTTACGGTACAGAAATCGACACAGACACTTGTGGGATCGTTTGTTTCCGGAGAAGGTCTCGTAAATGTATACAGCGGAACGGGCAAAGTTCTCATAGCACCCGTCAGGATCAACAGGGGAATCTCGGTTCCCGACGCAAATATATAGACGTAAAATCATAAAAGAGAGGGATATTCAGGACATGAAAGATTTAGCGGGATTATTCGGAATACTTATCACACCTGTCATCATCGGACTTTTCTTGATCACCGTGGGCGGATTTGCCTACATCATGTGGAGTCTCGGAAAACTTGAGAACAGGATGAGTGAAGATCGCAAAAAGAGCGGCGGCAGAAAAGAATTCACCGGAAGCGGCATCAAAAAAGAAGCGGATGTCTACACCTGGGAAGATAACCTTGATTATCTTGAGGAATTTAACGGCATTCAGCTCAATTATTCGATATTTGAACAGTTTATTCCCGTATTTCCTTTACTCGGAATACTCGGTACCGTTGCGGGCCTTATCAAGGAGCTCGGAAACTTCGATCAGATGCTTGACGCGGTTTCCCTTGCGATGTATACGACTTTCTGGGGATTGTTCTTTGCGATCGTATTAAAGATCGTGGACGCATTGTTAGTCAGCAAATCGGTCAACAAGATGGCTCTTTATTTTGATACGTTTGAAGAAAACTATCAGATGACCAAAGATAAATTCGAGCGTGAAAGTGAAAAACAGTCTCAGGAGAATCAATAATGGCAAGATTAAGGAATAAACCGAAGTCAATTGCTCAGTTTATCATAGATCTGACTCCGTTGCTCGATGTTATCTTTATACTGCTGATAGTCGTGTTAAGTGCCCAGCGAAACAACGAGCAGATCGAGGAAAGATATGCCGAGGCCTCCGAAATGCTTGACGAGGCCACCGAGAAAGAAGCACGATACGATGCCATGAACGAGCAGCTTAATACTTACGCCAATCTAAGCGATTACGTAAATGTTGTGACCATATATTCAAGTTACAGTCCTTCAAATTTAAAGTACAGGACCGTGTTTGTGTCGGTAAACGGAAGTGACCTCAAGGAATGGAACTTAAATCCCAGCAATGAAAGTTCGGTCTGGAATGAGTGTAAGACCTATATCGAAGGTGAACTTGCGGATAACAAAGAAGTTCCGACCATATTCGGCATCAAAGACGAAAAGATGCTTTACAGAGACGAACAGTCGATCCTTGCTCTTTACGAAAGTATCGACCTTCCCGAAAAGTATGTAAAGAATTACACGGAGACCGAAGATGAATAATGTTATCGCCATTATCCTGCTTGTCATACTTGCGGTGATCCTGATCGTTTTCCTTAGAATGGTGATACCGGCACTTTCCGGATTTTTAAAGCAGATCCCGAAGGGTACATTTATCTTTTTGTTTCTTGTAGTTGTCGGTCTGATGATATATCTCATCTACTACATAGCTACATACAAGGATGTTCACGGAAATCCCGGCAATCCCGACACGTCATCACCCGAAACTGTCGAATCGTCTTCTTTTTCATCACCTGAACAAAGGGACGATGTAATAGTTCTGCGCGGTGATAAGATAATAATTAACGGCACGGAAGTGACCTTAAAAGAGGCCGAAGAGTTTATCGACGAGCGCGTTGAAGGCAATATAGAGATAACTATCACAGACGATTATTCCCTTGCATCCCTTTATCACAGGATAAGCGGGATGTGCATCGAAAAAGGGGCTAAATTTATAACCGAAGATGGGCAGTAATTTTGGTAAAAAGAAAAAGTACATATTGATCATATGTATTGTCGCGGCATTTCTTATGTCGGGGTATCTTTTTTATACCCCTGAACTCAAAAATGCCGACAAGCCCTTTATTGACCTTACGGGATCGGTGGGACAGTCGCTCGGAAATGCCAAAGAGGCATATGCCGTAAGCACTCCGGGGACACCTGCAAGCGCGGGTACCGAAGTGATAGTATCGGGTGAATCGATAACCGTAGGAAACTACTTTTATCAGACGACGGAATCCTTTGAAAGAGCCGTAAATAACGGTAAATTCAAGGGCGAAAAAATAAGGCTTGTAGATGATTACGCCGAAGTAAAGACGTTTAAGAAGACTTTAAAAATACTCAAAAAGGCCGGACTTTCATATGAGATTGAGACAAGGTAATGCCGTAAAAAGAATAAAGAATGCCGTAAGTCTAATCCTAGCCGCCATGGCGGTGCTCATGGCCTGTGTTGTTATGCCCGTTTATGCCACGAGCCAGACCGCAAGGCTTCGTTCGTGTCTTGAAGAAGAATGTCTTTATGAAGCCGTGTCGATCGGATTTTTGAATTCCGAGATAAAATCAGGCGGCGAAGCGTTCAGAAAGGTTTATGAAGACAATTACTATGTTCTCTCGGGTGATGTTAAAGTTGAATCGATTTCCGGAAACGGCAGGGAAATGACGGTAAAGGATTCAGCCGGAGAACAGTGTACCGTAGACATTTCCGCAGCCTCGGTAAAGTCGGTCGTTTCAACCCTCTCCGTGGGAACGGGGGTATGTGTATACGGAAAATTAAACGTTAAAGGGTTTAACAACGATTCATATGTCATTGAAGCCCGTGATATGGCAACAGGTTCGGCATCCCGCTTTACTTCCGGAACCTATGTATATCCGACCGGTGAAAGATATGACGGCAAGATCGTTGACGATATAGCACTCGGCGGTAAAGTTAAATATCATTTGCCCCGGACATGGGACAGGGAGTATGTTACGACTCCTCTTACCAACAACGGAATAAATGGTCATCAGTATTTCTTAAATGCCGTCGAACCCGTTAACACAGTATATCCGGAGATCTTTTATATCTTCTGGTTTGACAAGGAAACATATCTCGAAAAACCGCCCAAGGATGCTACGGACGGTGACAACAAGGACATCGAAGAAGCGATAGTCAGAAACATAATCCAAAACTTTGACGAAAATTATAAATTAAAAGTCGAAGATTTCATAAATGCCAACGGCACAAGATTTCACTATTGTTCTCTTACCTACAGAGCCGCAGACGGCAACGATTACAGACTTGAATTTATATTTAAGCCCAAACGCGACGGTATCGTGTGCACGCTGTATCTTTATTATCCCAGGGAAACGGAAGTACGGCATGTAAGAGATGTGGCATATCTTCTCGAAACAATGATGATTGAATGACAGACGGTCATTTCAGTTAATAAAGTAAAAGGGGTTAATCAAATGAAAAATCTAAAGAAGATCACTCTTCTTCACTCCAACGACATGCACGGAGATTTTCTTGCGGAGGAAGTGGACGAGGCACTGGTCGGCGGTGTTTCCATGCTTTCGGGCTATGTCAACAAGGTAAGACGGGAAGAAGAAAACGTTATCTATGCGATCGCGGGAGACATGTTCCGCGGATCCATCATTGATTCGGAATTTCACGGTATTTCCACCATTCAGATCATGAATCTGCTTTCACCCGACATAGTCACTCTCGGTAATCACGAGATCGACTACGGTATCGCGCACCTTCTTTTCCTTGAAAAGTGTGCACAGTTTCCGATCATAAATGCCAATCTCTACATCAAACCCAATCACGCGCGTCTCTTTGATCCCTGCCGTGTTCTTTCCGTAGGCGGCATGAAGATACTTTTTATCGGAATACTTACGGAGATGGTATTGAATGAGTGCAAAAAGGACGAACTTATCGGTACGTTCATCACTCTTGAAGATGCGGTTCAGGAGATAGGCAGGATATGCAACACTTACAATTCGATCGATATCGATTTTACGGTGCTGCTTACACATATAGGATTTGAAGAAGACAAAAAACTTGCCGCAATGCTCGATCCCGCATGGGGAGTTGACGTGATTATCGGAGGCCATTCACATACGTTCTTAGAAGAGCCTGCTGTCGTAAACGGCATACCGATCGTTCAGGCCGGAACCGGTACCGATCAGATAGGGCGTTTTGATATCATGGTGGATACCAAAAAGAACAGGATCGACAGTTACACATGGACTCCCGTTCCGATCAACGCTGAGAACTGCCCCAAGGATCCCGCGATCGAGAACATGATCATCAATTACAAAAATACGACCGACGAAAAATACGGTTCGATCGTTGCCTCGTTCATATGGGAACTCACACATCCTTCCAGATATATGGAAACGGAACTCGGAAATCTCTTTGCGGATCTTTTACGTGATTCACTCGGAATGGATATTTTCCTGGTAGCTTCGGGATCGATACGCAGCAAAAAACTTGGTCCCATCGTTACAAAGGGTGATTTTATGGCAACTTTCCCCTATGACGATCGGGTGAATGTCACATACTGGACCGGTGCACAGTTAAAGCACGGTATCAGACATATGTTAAGGGATCAGGCTTTCTTTGGCGATCATACCGAGTTTTATCAGTTCTCATCGGGTCTTTCGGTTGAGTACGATATGGAGACACATGAGTTTCTTAAGTTTGAATATAAAGGTGAACCGGTTGAGGATGATAAGATCTATTCCGTGGGACTTCAGGATTACCATTTAAGAAACCTTAAAAATTCTTTTGATCTTGAGATAGAAGAGATCGACAAGAACCAAAAACACCGCGCCGTGGCGACTTCCGCTGCGCAAGTGCTCGAAGAAATGCTTGCTCTCGGCACTTACAGAGATTCAAAGATCGAGGGCAGGATAAAACTTCATCTTACGAACGAGGCCATACAGGCACTCATGGAAAGCGGGAGGTAACAGACCATGAAAACACTTAAAAAACTTACACTTCTTCATTCAAATGACATGCACGGCGATTTTCTGGCCGAACAGATAGATGAATCTCTGGTCGGAGGCGTTTCTTTATTATCGGGATATGTCAACAAAGTCCGTCAGGAAGAAGAAAACGTTATATATGCCATAGCGGGCGATATGTTCAGGGGATCCGTAATAGACTCAGAATATCACGGTCTTTCAACGATCCAGATCATGAATATGCTGGCTCCGGATATTGTGACTATAGGTAATCACGAAGTTGACTACGGTGTTGCACACCTTCTTTTCCTTGAAAAATGCGCTGAATTTCCGATCATCAACGCGAACCTTCACATCAAGACCAATCATGCCAGACTCTTTGAGCCCTGCCATATAATTACGATCGGCGGCATGAAGATACTCTTTATCGGTCTGTTGACGGAAGTTGCTCTTATGCAGTGCAAGACCGATCAGCTGATAGGTACTTTCATAACACTTGAAGATGCTGCCGAGGAAGTCGGAAAGATCTGCGATGCTTACAATGCCATAGACATTGATTTCACCGTACTTCTTACCCATATCGGATTTGAAGAAGACAAAAAACTTGCAGCACTTCTTGATCCCGCATGGGGCGTTGACGTGATAATCGGCGGACATTCACATACCTTCCTTGAGGAGCCCGCTGTTGTTAACGGTATTCCGATCGTTCAGGCCGGTACCGGTACGGATCAGATAGGCCGTTTCGACATTCTGGTCGACACGGATGAGAATAAGATCGACAGTTATGTCTGGAGACCCATTCCGATCAACGCTGAAACCTGTCCCAGAGATACCGCGATGGAAGAGATCATCAAGACCTATAAGACCGAAACGGATGCCAAATACGGACGGATCCTTACAAAATTCGTACGTCAGCTTACCCACCCCTCACGTATCATGGAAACGGAACTCGGGGATCTTTATGCCGATACTCTTAAGGAAGCTCTCGGTGTTGATATTTTCCTGCTCGGTTCGGGTTCGATACGCACTCTTGAACTCGGCCCTGTAGTAACAAAGGGCGATTTTGACGAGAACTATCCTTACAACAAGCCGCTCTTCATGACATACTGGACCGGAGCCCAGTTAAAGCACGGTCTTAAGAGGATGCTCCGCGATGAAGCATTGGAAGGAGCTCATACCGAGTTTTATCAGCTTTCAAAGGGGCTTGAGGTAGAGTATGACCAGAAGACTCATGAGTTTCTCAAATTTGATTTTGAAGGGGCTCCGATAGATGAGGACCGTATATTTACCGTAGGTCTCGAGGAGTTCCATTATCTTAATACAAATGACGGTTTTGATATAGAACATGAAGAACTCGAGAAGAATCATGCTTCCCGTGAGGTAGCGACCGGATGCGCCCGTGTTCTTGAGGAGATGCTCCAAAAGGGTCAGCACCAGAATGCCAAGGGCAAGGGACGTCTGATCATACATCTTGCCGACGGCACCACAACAGGAATTTAAGATCCGAAAGCCTGTCCGAAGCGGGCAGGCTTTTAAAACCGGGGGATATCATGAAACTGATACATATGTCAGATCTGCATCTTGGAAAGCGCGTCAACGAATTTTCCATGATAGAAGATCAGAAGTACATTTTAAAAGAGATACTTACGATCATAAACAGTGAAAAACCCGACGGTATACTGATCGCGGGGGATGTTTACGACAGATCCATTCCTTCCGAAGATGCCATTATGCTGTGGGATGAATTTCTGGTAAGTCTTGTTAAGAAGAATATCCCGGTATATGCCATAAGCGGCAACCATGACTCGGCAGTCAGATTTTCGGATCATTCCACTCTGGTTGAAGCATCCGGTGTATTTCTTGCACCCGAATATAACGGGAATGCAAACTGTCATAAACTTAAAGCCGGCGATACGGAGGTCAACATATATCTGTTGCCGTTTATCAAGCCCGCGGTGGTAAAGCATCTGTTTGAGGACGAAGAAATAAGCAGTTATACAGACGCCTGCCGGGTGGCTGTCGGTCATATGAATGTTGATGACTCCAAGATAAATATCCTGGTCGCTCATCAGTTTGTAACGGGTGCCGCAAGATGTGATTCCGAGGAAGTGTCCGTTGGCGGTCTTGACAATGTGGACGCATCCGTTTTCGATCCTTTTGATTATGTCGCTCTCGGTCATATTCACGGCAAACAGAAGATCGGCAGGGACACGTTGAGATACTGCGGTACACCTCTTAAATATTCTTTTTCCGAAAAAGATCATGTAAAGTCGCTCACGGTCATTGAGATATCGGGAAAAGAAAAGATCGATATACGCGAGATACCGCTTAAGCCGCTTCATGATCTTAGACAGATACGCGGAACTTATGAAGAACTGATGCTTAAAAAAAACTACGAGAATACTGCGACCGAGGATTATATACATGCGGTTCTTACCGATGAGAACGATGTTCTTGACGCAATGGCCAGGATGAGGATCGTATATTCCAACATCATGCAGCTTACTTATGACAATAAAAGGACTCGCAGCAACCGGACGATCGAAGATCTTAAAACTGTCGAAGATAAAGCTCCGATCGATCTGTTCGGAGAGTTTTACGAACAGCAGAACAATCAGCCCATGACCGATGAGCAAAGGGAATTTGTCATGGACTGCATAGAATCGATATGGAAGGCGTAGGAATATATGAGACCGTTAAATATATATGTTTCGGCTTTCGGACCTTATGCCGGAAAAGTTAATATAGATATCGGGAAACTCGGAGATCGCGGCCTTTACCTTATCACCGGTGATACCGGAGCGGGTAAGACCACTATTTTTGATGCGATCTGCTATGCACTTTACGGTGCCTCGAGCGGAGGAAACAGAGAAGGATCCATGTTAAGGTCGCTTTATGCGGATCCTTCAACACCTACGGAAGTTGAACTGACTTTTGTTCATAACGACAAGAAATACACAGTAAAGCGTAATCCCGAATACATGAAACCGAAGGACCGGGGAGAAGGATTTACAAAACGTACGGCAGATGCGGAACTCACCTTGCCTGACGGACGTGTCATAACCAAGATCAAAGACGTGGACACTGAGATCGAGAAGATACTCGGGATCAACAAAGATCAGTTTTCGCAGATCGTGATGCTGGCCCAGGGTGATTTTTTAAAGCTTCTTTTGGCGGAAACAAAAGACAGGATAAAGATCTTCAGAGATATCTTTAAGACCGAATACTACCAGATGCTCCAGAACGAGCTTGAACAAAGACGAAAAGATATATTCATAAGGGTTGAAGACGGATTAAAGAGCGTTAAGCAGTACATCGACGGGATCATGGCGGATAAAGACGATGTGTTGTCAATAGAAGCGGATAAGGCAAAAGCCGGAAATATGACAACTGAAGATGTCATAAGTCTTCTTGACAGATTAACCGACAAGGATATGGCTCTTAAAGACGGTCTTGACGCAGAACTTTCAAAGATCAACGAAGAGCTTGAAAAGGTCAATACAAGGCTTGGCGCTGCCAGGGCGCTTGAGAATGCCAAAGCGGCACTTAAAAAAGCTTCAGAGGAACTTGCCGGGGC
>CACYCC010000051.1 GCA_902772805.1 uncultured Lachnospiraceae bacterium
CGTGTCATGCAGCTCGAGATCGAGGAAGCGGCTCTTAAAAAAGAAACCGACCGCTTAAGCCTTGAGCGTCTGGAAACCTTAAGAAAAGAGCTTGCCGAGGAAAAAGAAAAACTCGATGCCCAGATGTCACAATGGGAAAACGAAAAGATAAGCGTCGAAAGACCTGCCAAGATCCGTGATGAGATCGAGGAAGTGCGCGGTAAGATAGAAATAGCGACACGTGAAGGTAAATACGACGAAGTCGGCAAACTCCAGTATGAAGTACTGCCCGGCCTTTTAAAAGAACTTGAAAGACTGGAAACCGAAAACGAAAAGCGCGGTAATTCGCTTGTTCACGAGGCGGTAAGCGATGATGAGATCACCAAGATCGTATCGCGCTGGACCGGAATACCGCTCAGCAAATTAAACGAATCGGAACGTAACAAGATACTCAAACTTGACACGGAACTCCATAAACGTGTCGTAGGCCAGGATGAAGGTGTTACCAAGGTAACCGAAGCAATCATAAGATCGCGTGCCGGTATCAAGGATCCCAACAGACCCATAGGGTCGTTTCTGTTCCTCGGTCCCACCGGTGTAGGTAAGACGGAACTTTCAAAGGCCCTTGCTGAAGCTTTGTTTGATGACGACACCAATATGGTGCGTATCGATATGAGTGAATACATGGAGAAATTCTCGGTATCACGTCTTATCGGAGCGCCTCCCGGATATGTGGGATACGAAGAAGGCGGACAGCTCACCGAAGCGGTGCGCAGAAAACCTTATTCGGTAGTACTCTTTGATGAGATCGAAAAGGCTCATCCCGACGTATTCAACATTTTGCTTCAGGTACTCGACGACGGCCGTATAACGGATTCTCTTGGCAGGACCGTTGACTTTAAGAATACGATCCTTATCATGACTTCCAATATAGGCGCCCAGTATCTGCTTGACGGTATAGACGAAAAGGGCGAGATCAGCGAAGATGCCGAAAACGAAGTAATGGATATGTTAAGGTCATCCTTCAGGCCTGAGTTTTTGAACAGACTTGACGAGATCGTTTTCTTTAAGCCTCTTACCGAGGATAATATCAAGAATATCGCCGATATTCAGATAAAGAACCTTTCAAAGCGCCTTGCTGACAGGGATCTTAAACTCACTGTAACCGATGAAGCCCTTTCATACATTGCCCACAACGGATACGAACCCGTATACGGAGCAAGACCTCTTAAACGATATATTCAGAAATATGTTGAAACCGCACTGGCAAAACTGATATTATCAGATGTGACAGAACAGGGTGATACGATCGAGATCGGATTGGAGGATGGATCATTATGTTGCCGCAGGATCCCGAAATCTTAGTAGGTTTTTTGAATCTTAAGTTAAGAGATCAATATAAGAGTCTGATGGATCTGTGTGATGACATGGATGAGGACGAGGCCGCACTTTTAAACCTTATGGACAAGGCCGGTTACCGCTACAATCCCGACATCAACCAGTTTAAGGCTAAATAACGATGTGTCCGGCAGAACCCGTTTTCTGCCGGGCATTGGGTGTTTTATGGATCTTTTTCAGATGATGGAGGCCAAGGCAAAAGAAACCGAGTCTCCCCTCGCGGCGCGTCTTCGCCCGCGGACAATCGATGAAGTAGTCGGACAGCAGCATATCCTCGGACGGGATAAGCTGCTTTATCGCGCCATAAAAGCGGATAAATTATCAAGTGTCATATTTTACGGACCTCCCGGTACGGGTAAGACAACTCTTGCCAAGGTCATCGCAAACACCACAAAATCGGAATTCTGCCAGATCAACGCAACGGTCGCAGGCAAGAAGGATATGGAGGATGTGGTGGCCGCAGCCAAGGAAAAACTTGGCATGTACGGCAAAAAGACGATACTCTTTATTGACGAGATCCATCGTTTTAACAAGGGGCAGCAGGACTATCTGCTTCCGTTTGTTGAGGACGGAACGATAGTGCTTATCGGAGCAACTACCGAAAACCCTTACTTTGAAGTTAACGGGGCTTTGCTTTCAAGATCTGCGATCTTTGAACTTAAGCTCCTGTCACAGGATGATATAAAGACTCTCATAATGCGTGCTCTTAAAGACCGGGATTACGGTCTTGGCGGGTACGATGCAGTTATTGACGACGATGCCCTTGATTTTTTGGCAGACCTCGCGGGAGGAGATGCAAGGCGGGCTTTAAATGCGATAGAACTCGGCGTTATGACCACACCGAAAGGCGATGACGGCAAGATACATATCACGCTTCCCGTAGCCGAAGAGTGCATTCAGAAACGCGCCGTTTTGTTTGATAAAAACGGTGACAATCATTACGATACAATCTCAGCCTTTATAAAAAGCATGCGCGGCTCGGATCCCGATGCAACGGCATATTATCTTTCCAAGATGATGTATGCCGGTGAAAGCGTTACGTTCATAGCAAGACGTATCATGATATGTGCATCCGAAGATGTGGGAAATGCCGATCCGCAGGCTATAGTTGTAGCGACTGCGGCAGCCCAGGCTGTTGAAAGAGTCGGATATCCCGAATCTCAGTTGATACTTATGCAGGCGGCACTTTATGTCGCTTCTGCACCCAAGTCAAACGCCTGCACCGTAGCGCTCGAAGAATCCATGAAGACTGTTGAGGAAACGGGAAACCTTGCGATCCCCGTTCATTTGCAGGATGCCCATTACAAGGGCGCTGCGAAGCTCGGGCACGGCGTAGGTTATAAATATGCTCACGACTACAAAAATCATTATGTCGAACAGCAATATCTCCCTTATGAGCTTTCGGGCAGGGAATTTTACAGACCTACCGGAAACGGGTATGAAGTAAAGATCGCCGAACATTTAAAG
>CACYCC010000052.1 GCA_902772805.1 uncultured Lachnospiraceae bacterium
AGCAAACAGGTATTAGCCTGTCAAGAAGTAGTATGTAAATCCTTTGCATAAAAATAAGCCGCCTAAAAAGGCGGCTTATTCATCATTTTAAAACTCGTATCAATCTCAAGGAATAATGTTTTTCCCCATCACTACTGCACAATCCTTTTTAACCTTTTTAAGCGTCTCTATCATGTACTTCTCGGGGATCGCAACACAGCCTGCGGTCCACGGACGCACCTTGAAGCAGTGAAGGAAGATAGCCGAACCGAGACCGTCCTCACCTTTTTCATTCCAGCTGATGTTCATCGCGTATTGGTACGCTAGGTTTTCTTCGATCAGGTGCTCCGAGTCATCATCATAGATAAGCTCCGGATGCTCTGATTTCTTTACTGGCTGATTGTAGAACGGACCATTTTTTCCGTACCAGTAATCATCATCGGTAAGTTTCATATACGGAAATGCGGTGCAGCCCGGATCGTCTGCGATTCCAAACGCATGAGTAAAGTGATATACACCTACAGGTGAGGCACCGCTTCCCTCGAAACGATTCTCGTACATGCCTGTTCTTCCGATAAATCCGTATGTCGTAAAGATCGTCTTCCAGTTTCCTTTTGTGTCTTTCTCGTAGAAGCCGATATCCGCGTTTGTGCCATCGAGTCCGTTTACGACCATAACCTGACTTACATTCTTAAGCTCATCCATATCTCTCGGCAGAGCCAATGCGTTCTCGAGTGATATCGGCTCTCTTTCAAGATAGTAAATTCTAAGTGTATAAATGTCATTTACGCTAAGTCCCAGTTTCTCACGTGCGTAAGCATCGACGGAACCGCTTGTCTGATCCATATAATCAAGTGCGATCTCGATACGCTGAGCATCAAGCCCTGCTGCAGTATCAGGCATGAACTCGGCGGTCAGCATGTAGTCCTGAAGGATAGTCTGTCTGTCGACATTCAGGATCGACAGAAGGATAGCTGCAAGAAGACCTGTTCTGTCCTTGCCGTATGTGCAGTGCCAGAGCACGGCGTGTTTTCCATGATCAGCTACTATAGCTTTGAGCGCCTTAGAGAGAGACTCTACTGCACTCGGATCCTTTTCAAGCAGAGTACGGTATAAGTTTTTCGGATATGTCTTTTTTACAGGGTCATCGTATTTATCTACGATATCCAAAGGGGCTTTGATATAATCTACACCCTCTATTGTCGGATCCGGAGCCTTTTTGATTTCCGACTCGATTCGAAGATCGATATCAAGTCCGACATTATATTTATTCTTCAGGATTCCGAGATCCTCGTTCGATGCCGTGTCAAGCTTGGATGTTCTGAGGAGCATACCCTTTTTCACGGTCCATCCGTCTTTGGTTTTATACCCACCGAGCTCTCTGGCGTTTAAAACCGATGTTATCGGGAGAGCCTGCGCACTCTTCTTTACAGTTTGGTTTGCCTTATTTACGGTAACCTTGCAGGTAAGCTTCTTTGTCTTGGTCTTTTTGCCGACCTTGTACTTAACACCGGCTGTAATGGTCGAGGTACCCTCGTACTTACCGACAACTACAACACCTGATTTGGTTTTGCTCGCCAGGGTTACGTTTTGGTTTGAAGCCTTCCAAGTGGTCTTAACGAGCTTTTTAGCGGTGAACTTAACCTTGAGTGACTCTCCCTCTGACTGATTTACAAAAAGTCCTGTATTAGAGAGTATCGGTGCGCTCGCGGCATTAACGTCCGTATTTATTCCGACAGCAGCAGACGGAGCCAGAAGTGCGAGTGCCATGATCATGGCGATTATTCTGTTTCTGATTTTCATCATGTTCCCTCCTTGATATTTTTCTTGTTTTCTCCCACGCATGCACTATGGTAACATAAAACAAGCTGAAATGCAACATAAGAATAGGGATACGAATCTTCGGGATAAACATATACAAGACACACTTTTTTCGGGGGTTGACTTTAGCCTGTATGATGTTATAATGATGTCAACACACGACCCGGCATCAAACGACTCTTGATGCCATCATTTATCCAAAAAGGAGGGAAACAGATGAGAGTATTGAAAAAAGC
>CACYCC010000053.1 GCA_902772805.1 uncultured Lachnospiraceae bacterium
AACGGGATCACTTTCTCGGGAGGAGATCCCCTGCATCCCGCAAACCGTATCGATGTCAGAAATCTTGCAAGAGAGATCAGGGAAAAATATCCCGACAAGACTATCTGGCTCTATACCGGAGATGTTTGGGAAAATATTTATCATTATCCCCTCATGAAAGATCTGGATGTTGTTGTGGACGGAGAGTTTGAATTTGACAAACTCGATGCGACTCTTATGTGGAAGGGCAGCTCCAATCAGCGCGTGATCGATGTTCAGAAAACTCTTGCAAGTACGGATCCCGCGGTTCCGATACTTCATTGTGCCGATTACTACAAGGGATAACCTAAAAAAAGGCATTCCCTTCATTTGTTCTTATTGTGTATACAGCGAAAGGAAAAACCGATGAACAGGATCGCAAGATTTGAAAAAGTATCATATGCCAGATTTGAAGCGGATTTTAAAGATACATTTCCGGATTATTCGTCGGATGACATCAAGTTCATCTACGAAGATATAAAGTTACCCAGAAGAGCTACGGCCAAAAGCGCCGGTTATGACATCTTTATGCCGATAACATATGAACTTAAACCCGGTGAAACGGTTAAGATACCTACCGGTATAAGAGTCTTTATGGAGCCCGAATATGTGTTTATGATCTATCCCAGGAGCGGTCTTGGGTTTAAATACAGGTTACAGCTTAACAATACCGTAGGTGTTATCGATGCCGATTACTATGAATCGGACAACGAAGGACATATTTTTGTAAAACTTACCAATGATTCCAATGAAGGAAAAACGGTAACAATGCCTGCGCTTACAGGTTTTGCGCAGGGGATCTTTATGCAGTATGCCGTTACTTACGATGATGATGTAAATACTTTAAGAAACGGCGGATTTGGATCTACGACGGGAAAGCAGCCTTAACTGCTTTCCTTTTTTTATTGGACAATATGGTTGAAATTGTGATTTTTGTTTGTTATTATATCAAAGAAAAATAATTAAAATTTTTGAGAGGTTTTTTATGTATCCCTATATAATAGCCACTGACAGCTGTGCAGATCTTCCTGTTGACGTACTTACCAAATATGAAGTACCGATAGTTAATCTTTCATATACACTCGATGATACGACTTATACAAAGGACAATCAGATCGATCTTAAGTATTTCTACGGCAAGATGCGCGAAGATTCCTCTACAAGTACTTCTCAGGTAAATCCCGAAGAAGCCAAGGAATTTTTCGAAGAAATATTAAAGAAAGATAAGAACATCCTTTATATAGCATTTTCATCGGGCCTTTCGGGCACCTATAACAGCGGTGTTATCGCAGCCAATGAGATCAAGGAAGAGGATCCCGAAGCCAACATAGTCTGTGTTGATTCACTTTCCGCATCAATGGGTCAGGGACTTTTGGTTTATAAGGCTTTGATGCTTCGTGAAGAAGGCAAGAGTCTTAACGAAGTAGTTGACTGGATCAAGGAATATACGCAGAATTTTGTTCATATCTTTACGGTAGACGACCTTAAGTATCTCTACAGGGGCGGAAGATTATCAAAAACTTCGGCTTTCATGGGTACCGTTCTTAACATCAAGCCCGTTCTTCATGTTGACAGCGAAGGAAAGCTTGTTGCTATGAGCAAAGTGCGCGGACGTAAAAAAGCCCTCGTTGCAATGGTTGATGAAATGGAAAAGAAGATCGGCTCTTATAAAGACAAGAACGATATTGTCTTCATAAGTCATGCCGATGCGCTTGAAGATGCGGAATTTGTCAAAAATGAAGTTTCTTTGCGTTTTGGAATAAATACGTTTATAATAAACTATATCTGTCCTACCATCGGAGCACATTCCGGCCCGGGCACTGTTGCGCTTTTCTTCATGGGAGATGACAGATAATATCTGACTCTTTTATGGAAGGAAGCAATCTATGTACGGATATCAGAAGACATTAAGACTTGTTCTTTTGGAATATCTGCTCGCCATGCTTGCGCATGTCGTATATGGTTATTTAAAGTTCGGTTCCGATATAGGTCTGATCGTATTGGTGGTCACATGTATGATGTCCGCCATTTCTTTCATTGTATCTTTTCTGGTCAAAAACAGAACTTTCGTTGTTGTTTTTTTGTATGTTTCCATTGTTATCTCTACAACGATCATAGGGTGTGCCGAGCAGACTCTTGCTCATTCCGTTCTGATCTTTTTGGCCGTTACCGCCGGATTCACCATATTTATGCAAAAGGAATATATCTTTATTGCCGGCGGTATTTCCATATTTACGTTTATAATCTATATGATATTTTTTCGAAAATATCTGATGACCGGTGTCGATTCTCTGTTGATCTATGCCGTATATTGCATTATCTACATTTCAGCTACGGTCAACCTCTATATAATCGTTAAATACGGGCGTGAATACTTTAAGGGTATGGAAGATAAAGCTCTTGAAGCTGACAGAGCCAATGAGTCGAAAATGCTGTTTCTGGCCAATATGTCACATGAAATCCGTACTCCCATGAATGCCATCTGCGGTATGGCGGAATTAAGCCTAAGGGAAGAGATGTCCCCACAGGTTCGTGAAAATATAGAAAACATCAGAAATTCCGGTAAAGTTTTATTGTCCGTTGTTAATGATATTCTTGACTATTCCAAGATGGAAACCGGTCGTATGGAAATAGTTCCCGTAACATATTCCCTTTCCAATCTCATTAAGGAAACGGTCAATATGATGCAGTTACGACTTTCGGACAAGGATGTCGAACTAAAAAGCAGCATCGCCGAAGATATTCCGGATTATTACATAGGTGACGAGTTAAGATTCAGACAGATACTGTTCAACCTTTTGTCAAATGCCATTAAATTTACGGATAACGGTTATATACTGTTGGATGTAAAAGGCGAAAAGCAAAAAGGTGACAAGATAAAACTTACTGTTTCCGTTACCGACTCGGGTATCGGGATCCGCAAGGAAGATCTCAAAAAGCTGTTTATTTCTTTCCAGCAGCTTGATACACATAAGTCACATGCAAGAGAAGGTACAGGTCTCGGTCTTGCCATATGCAGAGAACTCGTATCTTTAATGGGCGGTACGATCACTGTCGAAAGTACTTACGGTGTCGGTTCCAAATTTACCTTTACACTTATCCAGCGTATTTCCAACAAGAAAGATCCCATGGTTACCGGAGCTTCCGAAAACGGTGAGATCACCAAGTTTGACGCAAAAGTTCTTGTTGTTGATGACAATGCCGTTAATCTGAAGGTGGCTCAGGGACTCTTAAGGACATTAAATCTTACCGTTGATACATGTAAGAGCGGAAGAGAATGTCTTGAGATACTTAAGCATAACAAGACATACGATATCATATTTATGGATCACATGATGCCCGAACTTGACGGTATCGAGACACTTAACCTTATAAGAGCCGATCAGGACGAATATATGAGAAGCGTACCTATCGTTGCACTTACCGCCAATGTTATGAACGGTGTCAGGGACATGTTCATTTCCGAAGGCTTTAATGACTATGTTCCCAAACCCATCGATCTTGTATGGGTCAGCAGTATATTAAGAAAGTATCTGCCTGCCGAGAAGAGACTTCAGGTAGCAGACACTTCAGGAGGTAATGAATGAAAATAAGAACAAGATATGCACCCAGTCCTACAGGAAGAATGCATGTCGGAAATTTAAGAACAGCTCTTTATGAGTTTTTGATCGCCAAACACGAGGGCGGCGATTTCATATTAAGGATCGAGGATACGGATCAGGAGCGTTTTGTAGAAGGTGCCGTTGACATCATCAACGATACTTTAAAACAGGCCGGTCTTGAGCATGATGAAGGCCCCGATAAGGATAAAGGTTACGGTCCTTATGTTCAGTCTGAGCGTATGAAAACCGGTATTTATCTTAAATACGCCAAGGAACTTGTTGAAAAAGGTGAGGCATATTATTGTTTTTGCACCAAAGAAAGGCTAGATACTCTTAAGACCGAGATAGTTGAGGGCAAGGAGATTTCCGTTTACGACAAGCATTGCCTTTCGCTTTCCAAAGAAGAGGTAGAAAAGAACCTTGCAGAAGGTAAACCTTATGTCATAAGACAGAACAATCCCACCGAAGGCACCACTACATTTCATGATGTGCTTTATGGGGATATAACGGTTGAAAACAAAGAACTTGATGATATGATTCTCATCAAATCGGACGGTTTTCCCACTTACAACTTTGCCAATGTGGTGGACGATCATACTATGAACATCACTCATGTTGTCAGGGGAAACGAATATCTTTCATCGGCTCCCAAATATGACCGTTTATACAATGCTTTCGGATGGCAGATTCCCACATATGTTCACCTGCCGCTCATTACCAACGAGGAGCACAAGAAACTTTCCAAAAGAAGCGGTCATTCATCATTTGAAGACCTTATCGAGCAGGGATTTCTGCCCGAGGCTATCGTAAACTTTATAGCGCTTCTCGGCTGGAGTCCCGAAGATAACAGGGAACTCTTTACTCTCGATGAACTGATTAAAGAGTTTGACTATACCAGGATATCCAAATCACCCGCCGTATTTGATGTGGTGAAGCTTAAATGGATGAACGGTGAATACATAAAAGCCATGGACGATAAGCGGTATCTTGATATGGCCATGCCGATCGTCAATGAAGTCATAAGTCATGATTATGACAAAGAAAAGATTGCCATGATGTGTAAGACAAGGATCGAAGTTTTCCCGGATATAAGGGAACATATCGATTTCTTTGAAGCACTTCCCGAATATGATGTATCAATGTATGAGCACAAAAAGATGAAGTCCACTCTTGAGTCAAGCCTTGAAGTTTTAAAGGAAACACTTCCGATCATTGAGGCGCAGGATGACTTCTCAAACGATTCGCTTTTCAAAGTACTGTCCGATTACGTTGCCAAGAAGGATGTTAAGACCGGTTTTGTAATGTGGCCTTTAAGAACGGCTCTTTCCGGTAAGCAGATGACTCCCGCGGGCGCTACAGAAATCTTGGAAGTACTCGGTAAAGCAGAATCGATCGTAAGGATCAAAAAGGGTATAGAACTTCTTGAAAGATCACTCGGCTGATGAATATCAGCTAAAAGCCATAACATCGCCCTCCGGTTCCGCCTGTATACTGGCGGGGCCGGGATCGGGCAAAACATTCATACTGATACATCGGATCAAATATCTTATTGAAACACTTAAAATTCCCCCAAAGCATATCCTTGTCATAACATTTACAAGAAAAGCCGCCGCCGAGATGCGCCAAAGATTTATGGCTCTTAAGATCCCCGGCGGAGAATCGGTTAATTTCGGAACATTCCATTCTGTTTATTATCAGTTCATCAAAACATTTTCAAAAGGGCCCGTCCCACAAATACTTTCCGCTTTTGAAAAAGCACATATCGTTAATAAGATCCTCGATTCATCGAAAAACATGTACGATCCTTCGGTTTATCAATTCGATGATACCGAAAACATTCTTTCTGCCGTATCCCTTTATAAAAATAAAGGTTCCCTTGATAATATCCCTTACCCGCAAAACAGTTTTTTAAAACTGATCGAAGAGTATGAATCGGCCAAAAACGCCGTTAATAAGATCGATTACGACGACATACTGTTCATATGCAAAAGAATGTTTGAATCCGACGACACAATACTTAAAAAGGCTCGTGATTACTTTGATGCTGTACTGATAGACGAATTCCAGGATATAAATCCCATCCAGGCCGATGTCTTAAGACTTATCAAAAAAGAAAAAACCTCTCTTTATATAGTGGGAGATGACGATCAGTCCATATACGGTTTCAGAGGTGCCTCGTATTCGATAATGTCAGATTTTATTAAAGAATATGATATGTCAGTTACAGCTCTTAAGAACAATTACCGTAATCCCGTAAGCGTAATTGATGCATCTGATGCCGTGATAGTCCATAATACCGGAAGATTAAAGGATTATAAGCTTAATTCCGCATATGATAAAGACGGTTTGATGTCCTTTGAGGTTTTTAACGATAAAAGTGATGAAATATCAAGGATCCGGGAACTGATCGCCGGAGAACCCGACAAAAATGACATATGCATACTTGTCCGTACCAACAAAGATCTGGCCGGATATGAGCGGATATTTTCAAACGGTCCCGCTCGGATCGCCGAAAATATAAGAAATATCATAAATGAGGATATCAGTGCTTATATCGGTTTTACTCTTTACGGCAAAAGAAAATATATTTTAAGAATGATCAGATCTCCGGAGAGTTACATACCACAGGTCTTGTTTGACACTGAAGATGTCGATCTTAAAAAGATATACAGGGAAGTCAAAAGTCCTGTACACAAAAATTCCCTGAACATCCTTATCAATCATTTAAAGACACTTGAAAACTTAAAACCGTTCGGATATTTAAACTATGTCTTAAATATAGTCGGATACAAGAAGTACATACAGTCGAGATTTCCTCAAAAAGATTCCGAAGAAATCCGCAAATATCTTGACGATCTTCTTAAAACTTCTCAAAAAACCGATTCAATAAAGGATTTTTTTGATATACTAAAAAAAGATACGGATGTAAAGACTGTCTTAAAGCCGATAGTAAATATAATGACTTTTCATGCGTCCAAAGGTCTTGAATTTAAGACCGTGATAATTCCGGATGTAAATGAAGGAAAGATCCCGGCGCGTTCTTTTATGGCCGAAGATGATGATGAAGAAGAGCGAAGACTCTTTTATGTTGCGATGACAAGAGCGCTTGAAAATCTTTATATCTTTGCCGTCAAAAAAGAAGGGAGTTCATCACTTCTTCCTTCAAGATTTATAAGTGAGTTTTTATAAAATTATATAATCGGTGTTTTCAAATAATGATCTATGGGAGGAACCAACAGTATGCTGTATTGCCCGAATTGCGGAGTTAAAATCGTACAGGGAGATAAATTCTGCCGTGAATGCGGCCATGATCTTACTGTTATAAGGACCGAAAATATTACTGCCGGGCCTGACGAACAGTGTCCTAAACCCAATCCGTTACTTACCGGTATGTTTATAAGCGAGCCACCCCAACCCGGTTTTATGGGAATGCCAATGACGGGATTTATGATGATGGGTTCATTTACGTCGGGCGGAAGACATTTCTCATATTCGACTCACGGAATGGCCTTTAATTCAGGCTTTGATTATTCCATATCCGAAAAAGAAGGAAAATTGTATGCAAAGATGCGCCTTCCCAATCTTTTTAATACGAATACGCGTGAATTTGAGATTCCCGATGAGGTCTTTGACCGTATAACCGACGTCATCAATGAATTTAACGGTGATTCCTGGGACGGTTTCAGCGGACATGCCGAAGGAGTCATGGACGGAGATTCGTATTCTTTTTCCTATAATGACGGTAAAGGAAGAAGCATATCGGCTAACGGTTATATGAGATGGCCGGAAGGATTGGGAGGCGCTGTCAACGTCATAAAGGGCGTTATGGAAGAGGCGTATTACAAAAAGTTCCCCGACTACTCAAGAGATTTCAGGAAATTCTTCGAAGAAGACGTTGTTGCCAAGTACGGTGAGAGCAATCGTCATATCACACAGGGTTACTATTACGCGACTATTCCCTATGTTTGCGGAGATCCGGGCTATTTTAACTGGGGAGAAAATCCCCTGCCCGCGGGACTTTTGGATTACAGTGCCTTTAACGAATATTGTGATATGGATATTAACAGCGATGATTTAAAATACAGAGGAATCGCTATTTTGGTCGATAAAAAGCCTTCAGATGACGGAAGTATGAATTATACCGGTATTATCGTACAGTATTACGGCATGGACGAACCCGGTGAGATCAAACTTTATGATGAGTTTAAGGTTTTTACCGAAGCGGTAAGAGGACAGAGCGGTACATTCGTTGTATTTAACTACAAGACGGCATACGGACCGATCCTCGGAATATGGGAAGACATATCCTGGACTTACGGAAAAACACATCAGGCTTTCACGTTTTATCTTTATAAGATCAACAAAGACAATCTCGAGACAATCGATGAGATTTATGTTGAGGTGACCGGTGAAGACAAAGAACTGAGTGATGAGCAGATCGAACAGCTCTGCGGGGCTGCCGAAAAAGCGGGAGTTCAGACATGGGCTGATTACTTTAGAAGGACTCAGCCCCGAAAGTACATTTCAATTCCCATGATGTCGGTCGATAAGATCGGTGGTTTTAACTGGCACTCGCATTTTTGCGAAGGTTTCAACGACATAACCGACAATCTGCCTAAGGGTGCGCAGATCGGGGACTCGCATATTACGGTTACCAAGATATAATTGATAAATAATACTAAAAAAACAATCCAAAGGAGATAATAATGAGCGACTTAAGACCGGAAGATTTTGATGAGATCGATGACGAAGAAATGACTGTATCCATATTTACCGATGACGGCGAAGTAGTTTGCGGTATAGATGCCATTTTCGACGTAGACGGCAGATCGTATATAGCGCTTTTGCCTATGGACGAAGATGAAAATGAAACCGAAGAAGTATGGTTTTACAGATACTCCGAAAATCCCGACGACCCCAACGAAGAGCCCGAACTTGATTGTATAGACAATGAAGACGAATATGAGGCTGTTATAGATAAATACGATGAGCTTCAAGATGAAGCCGAATTCGATAATATGAAATAGAATTGTATGAAGATGTCAGTCTTTTGTTAAGTATTCGTTGAAATAAGGCATCGAAACGGATATACTGTAGTTTATGAATGTTAAAGTAAAGCGAGCCGGTTTCACCGGTTTTGGCAGCAGGAAAACTAAAGATGGTATATATTTCGCGGCTACGATGGAAATATATGATAAAGGAGGTATTGTCTTTTATGACAAAACCTCTTTTACGGAGTGTGCCCGTGTTTACTTTGACGAGAACTACAGCTACGGAAATGTATACTGTGTGAGCGTTAAAGGACTTTCCTGCGATGTCTTATACAGATACTTTAACGGAACCAAAGAATATACAGATGAGTATTCCTCGGTTTTCTTTAGAAACGGTGAATACGGTGATAAAAGGTCTTCAGACGATATTTTTTCAACGGTTCTTAACGAAGAAGCGTTTGATATCAGCGATGATAAAAATCCCAATATTCCCTACGCCGATTCTCTGTTTTATCTTGCTCACGTAAGAGGCCTCACCAAGGCGGATCCAAGCGTTAAACATAAAGGTACTTTTGCGGGGTTAAAAGAAAAAGTTTCGTATTTTAAGGATCTTAGTGTTACAGGTCTTATTCTGATGCCGTGCTACGAATTTTCGGAAACGGAATTTACGGATCTTTTACCTTCTCCCGATGCCAATTACAGGATCGATCCTTTAAGTGCTCCCACCGTAAATTTCTGGGGCTTTAAAGATGCATATTATTTCAGCGTTAAATCCGCTTATGCTGATTCTTACGATGCTTCGTCCGAGTTTAAGGAAATGATATGCGCATATCATAAAGCCGGTATCGAAGTACTGATGACGGTATATTTCCCCGAGAAGGTCAAAAACGATCTTATGATATCAGTATTAAGGCATTATGTCATCAATTACCATATCGACGGATTCAGGATACTCGGAGAAAATATCGATGCGGCAAGAATTTATAACGATCCTTTCCTTAAGAACACCAAGATAATGCTCGACGATAACGATCTTGGCAGATTCTACAGCGAAAAACCGCTAAAATTCAAGAACCTTTCTTTTTACAATTCGGGATTTCAGGATATTGCCAGAAGTTTCTTGAAGGGTGACGAAGACAGAGTGGCGTTTTACAGCTATCTCGTAAGAGAGAACAACAAAACCTACCAGCCCATAAGATTTATCTCGGATTATTGCGGATTTACCGTAAACGATCTTGTTTCATACAATTTTAAGCATAACGAAGCCAACAATGAAGGCAATCTCGACGGCAATAACTATAACTTCAGCTGGAACTGCGGAGCGGAAGGACCGTCAAAGAAATTATCGATCAACAAATTAAGACTTAAAATGGCCAAAAACGCTTTATTGCTTTCGTGGATCACACAGGGAACGCCTGTTTTAAGAGGCGGAGACGAATGGCTTAATACATGCTTTGGCAACAATAACCCCTGGTGTCAGGACAATGAGACGGGATGGGTCAAATATTCAAAGACCAAGTCCTCAAAAGAGTTTTTTGAGTTTGTAAAGGGACTCAATGCTTTCAGGATGCGGCATAAAGTCCTGCATCAGCCCGCAGAACTTAAGATGCTTGATTATATGTCGTGTAAACTTCCCGACATATCTTTTCATTCGGAAAGCCCTTTTAAAATGAATCAGGATCCCGTTTCGCGTTCTTTTGCATTCCTGTTATGCGGCGATTATGCAAAACAGTATACCGGGAAAGCCGAAGATTCGATATATGTCATAATAAACATGTACTGGGAAGACGTTAAATTTGCTTTTCCCGTAAACGGCAGGGAGTTCGGCATATACAGATTGTTCTGTTCGGACGGTTCCACGGATCAGACTTTTGATGAATCGGCAATGACGATCTGTGGGGAAGACTGTTATTTTGCGCCCGAGCGAAGCATATCGATCTTTTTGTTACGCAAAAAGAAAACTTCCGCCAAAAACACATCCCGTGATAAGAGTAAACAATAAGAAAGTACGGATATAAAATGTTAAAAGGATTTTTCGGACATTTAAGGACCGTAGGAAGACACAGACGCCTTGTAAGAAAAGGCTGCTTTAAGATAGGGCTTTATATGCAGGGGCTGACACACGATCTGTCCAAATATTCACCGGCTGAGTTCTGGCCCGGTGTAAAATATTATCAGGGTGTCAGAAGTCCCAACGTGGCACAGCGCCGGACGATCGGTTATTCGCCTGCATGGCTTCATCACAAAGGCCGCAACAAACATCATTTTGAATACTGGACCGATTACAATGAAAGCACGGATCAGTTTGCGGTTCCCGTTAAGATGCCGCGTAAATATGTGGCCGAAATGATAATGGACAGGATAGCCGCATGTAAGGTATACAAGAAAAACGAATATACCGATGCGAGCGCTTATGAGTATCTTCACAAACGCGATCCCGTATCGATGTTTCACCCCGATACTTACAAAGAACTTGACTACGCGCTCACTTTGCTTAAAGATAAAGGCGAAGCGGCATTATATGATTATCTTAAGAATGAATATTTAAAAAAGCCGACAAGGCAGCAAGGAGAATAAAAATGTTAGACGGTAAAAAAGTATTGTTTTCAGGAATGCAGGCTACGGGCAATCTTACGCTCGGAAATTATATAGGAGCGCTCAAGAACTGGCTTACCCTGCAGAATGAATATGAGACATTCTATTCGGTTGTCGATCTTCATTCGATAACGGTAAGACAGGACCCCGCGGAATTAAGAAGCAGAGCACGTAAACTTCTGACTCTTTATATCGCAGCAGGACTGGATCCCGAGAAAAACTGTATCTATTATCAGTCACACGTGAGCGGACATGCGGAACTTTCATGGATACTCAACTGCTTTACCTATATGGGTGAGCTCAACAGAATGACTCAGTTTAAAGATAAATCAGCCAAGCATGCCGACAATATCAATGCCGGACTTTTCACTTATCCCGTACTT
>CACYCC010000054.1 GCA_902772805.1 uncultured Lachnospiraceae bacterium
AGATGGAAGTACTGCCGGAGAACATGCCGGTGGAGCGGAAGCATCTCTTTAAATCCGGCGTAAATATCACCTACGGATGCAATAATTTCTGCAGCTACTGTATCGTTCCGTATGTGCGCGGACGTGAGATCAGCCGCAGTATGTCCGATATCCTCGATGAGATCAGGACGCTCGCGGACGACGGCGTAAAGGAAGTCATGCTGCTTGGGCAGAATGTCAATTCCTACGGTAAAAATCTTGATGAAGACATCAATTTTGCAAAACTTTTAAGGAAAGTCGAAGAGATAGACGGCCTTAAGCGCATCCGTTTTATGACTTCTCATCCTAAAGACCTTTCGGACGAGCTTATCGATGTATGCGCATCATCGGAAAAGATATGCCGTCATATACACCTTCCGCTTCAGTCGGGATCGAGCCGTATCCTCAAAGCCATGAACCGCGTCTATGACAAGGATAAATATGTGGCTCTTGCCGAAAAGATCAAGGAAAAGATCCCTGACATCTCACTTACGACGGATATAATCGTAGGTTTTCCGGGCGAGACCTATGAAGATGTTTTAGAGACCATTGATGTGATCAAAAAGGTTTCTTTTGACAACGCATTCACGTTCATATATTCAAAAAGAACGGGAACGCCCGCCGCATCCATGCCCGATCAGGTGGATCCCGAAACGGTCAAAAAGCATTTTGACATGGTGCTTTCAACGGTTCAGGAAACGGCAAGAATGCGTACCGGCCGCTTTATGGGCGGCGAATATGATGTTTTGTGCGAGGAGATCAATGCAACGGACCCTTCCTTTATCGATTCAAGGATGAGCACAAACACGGTAGTTCATTTAAAGGGAACGCCCGATCTTATCGGAAAGATCGTGCGTGTCAGACTTACGGGTTTTCACGGGTTTTATTATACCGGAGAACTTATAGATAGGGTTTTGTGATATGTCAGAATTTACTCCGATGATGCAGCAATATCTTGATACCAAAAAGGATTATCAGGACTGCATTCTTTTTTACAGACTCGGCGATTTCTATGAAATGTTCTTTGAAGACGCCAAGATAGCTTCAAGAGAACTTGAGCTTACGCTCACCGGAAAATCGTGCGGCACCGAAGAACGGGCCCCTATGTGCGGGGTTCCTTTTCATGCTGTGGACAATTACCTAAACCGCCTCGTTAACCGCGGATACAAAGTTGCGATATGCGAGCAGGTCGAAGATCCGAAAACCGCCAAAGGTATAGTTAAGCGAGAAGTCGTAAGGATCGTGTCAAGAGGTACAAATCTCGACACGGCCTCGATGGATTCGGGCAAAAACAACTATCTCATGTGCATCGTATATCTTGACAACGGTTCGGGCATCAGCATCGTGGATATAACGACGGGAGATTTCTATGCTACGGAAGTTCCCGATATCGCGGGTATCGTGGATACCATAAACCGCTATAAACCGGGTGAGATCATCTGTAACGACGCCTTTTTAGTGTCCGATTACCCCTTCGATACGCTTAAGAATACCGAAAATCTTTCTTTTGGCTCAATACCGTCACACTATTTCGACGAGCGTGAGACTCTCATCAAGTTAAAAGAACACTTTAAGGTCAATTCGACCGAAGGCCTCGGTCTTGCGGATTATAAGATCGCAACCGTTGCCGCCGGCGCCGTCTTGATGTATCTTTACGACACCCAGAAAAACGCTCTTACAAACCTTACGGACATTAAGCCCTACGAATCGGGAAGCTTCATGCATCTCGATTCATCGACGCGCAGAAACTTAGAGCTTACCGAAACAATGCGTGAAAAGCAGAAGAAAGGGTCACTGCTGTGGGTTCTTGACAAGACAAAGACCGCAATGGGAGCAAGGCTTTTAAGAAACTATGTCGAACAGCCCCTTCTTGATATCCCTTCCATGAACAGAAGGCTTGATATGATCGAGGAGATGTGCAAAAAGAACGTATCCCGCGATGAGATAAGGGAATACCTTACCGGTGTATACGATCTTGAGAGGCTTCTCGGAAAAATTTCCTACAAAACCGCCAATGCCAGAGATCTTATCGCGTTCAAAAACTCCCTTTACATCCTGCCCTATATAAAGGCGGTACTCGAAGACTACGAAAGCGACCTTGCCAAAGAACTTAACGAAGAACTCGATCCGTTAAAAGATATTTTTAAAATGATCGATGATGCGATACTTGAAGAGCCTTCGCTTCAGATAAAAGAAGGCGGGATAATAAAAGACGGTTTCAACGAAGAAGTCGACCGCTTAAGACATGCCAAGACCGACGGAAAAAACTGGCTTTTGGAACTTGAGACCAAGGACCGGGAAAGAACCGGTATCAAAAACCTTAAGATCAAATACAACAAAGTATTCGGATATTATTACGAAGTCACCAATTCGTTCCTTAATCTGGTGCCCGATGACTATATACGCAAACAGACTCTTGTCGGTTCGGAACGTTTCACGACACCGGAACTTAAGAAGATGGAAGATGAGATACTTAACGCCGAAGACAAGCTCTACGGCCTTGAATATGAGATCTTCTGTAACATAAGGGATTCCATAGCCGGAAGAGTCGACAGGATCTATAAGACCAGTAAGGCCATTGCGGGTATTGATGTTTTTGCCTCACTTTCATATGTTGCCGAAAGAAACCACTATACAAGGCCGAAGCTTACCGACAACGGCGTTATCAAGATAACCGAAGGACGGCATCCCGTTGTGGAACTTCTGCTTGAGAGCGGAATGTTTATATCAAACAATACGATACTTGATAAAGACAAAAATCTTGTATCCATAATCACCGGTCCCAATATGGCCGGAAAATCGACATACATGCGTCAAGTCGCACTGATAGTTTTAATGGCTCAGATCGGAAGTTTTGTTCCCGCCAAAGAAGCCGTTATCGGAAGATGTGACCGGATATTTACAAGGGTCGGTGCATCCGACGATCTTGCAAGCGGCCAGAGTACGTTCATGGTCGAAATGAACGAAGTTGCAAACATATTAAGAAACGCCACTTCGGATTCGCTTCTGATACTTGATGAGATCGGACGGGGAACGTCGACTTTTGACGGCCTTTCCATTGCCTGGGCAGTCATCGAACATATATGCAACAAAAAGATCTTAGGCGCCCGTACGCTTTTTGCCACGCACTATCACGAGCTGACCGAACTGGAAGATAAGATGTCAAACGTCAACAACTACTGTATCGCCGTCAAAGAAAACGGTGAAGACATCGTTTTCCTTCGTAAGATAGTAAAAGGCGGCGCAGACAGATCGTACGGAATCCAGGTTGCAAGACTTGCCGGCATTCCCGACATAGTATTAAACCGTGCCAAAGAAATATCCGATCAGATCTCGGATAACGATATTACCGAAAAGATACAGAACATAAAGATAAACATAAAAGATACAAAAGAAAAAGCCAAAAAGCCCGCAGATGAGACCGATATCAATCAGATGTCCCTGTTTGATACCGTGACCGATGCGGATATCATTGACGACCTTTTAAGCCTTGATGTCACAAATATGACACCCCTTGACGCACTTAATAACCTCTCAAGACTTCAAAGCAGATTGAACAATCGCTGGGGATGATCGTAAAACATAAATGATATCTTAGGCACTTACGGAGAGCGATATGAACGAGATCATACTTCTTGACAGTGAAACGGTCGATAAGATAGCGGCCGGCGAAGTGGTTGAAAAACCCGTAAATGCTGTCAAAGAGCTTATCGAAAACTCAATAGATTCCGGTGCCACCATAATAAGCGTTGAGATAAAGAACGGCGGTATCGATCTTATAAGAGTGACCGACAACGGAAGCGGCATACCGACAGACCAGGTAAAAAGCGCTTTTTTAAGACATGCAACTTCAAAACTTTCGTCGATCAAGGATCTTGAAAGCCTTCACTCTCTCGGTTTCAGAGGCGAGGCACTTTCCAGTATTTCGGCAGTGTCAAAGACCGAACTCATTACAAAGACCGGAAACGAACTTCTCGGTACCCGTGCTGTCGTGGAGGGCGGAAAGCTGTGCGTATTCGAAAATATCGGAGTTCCCGAGGGGACAACGGTTATCGTAAGTCAGCTTTTTTACAATACTCCGGCACGTAAAAAGTTTTTAAAGAGTGCTTCCGGCGAAGCGGCGGCTGTGGAAGATCTTGTGGAAAAGATCGCATTAAGTCATCCCGGGATCTCGTTTTCTTTTACCGCAAATTCAAAAGTAAGGTTTTCCACCCCAGGAAACGGGATATTGAAAGATACGATCTACAAGCTTATGGGACGAGAAGTATATTCGCGCCTGTTGGATGTAGAGCTTACCGATCCCGTGATCACTATAAGAGGCTGTATTGCAAGACCGGAATATAATCTCGCCACAAGAGAAGGGGAGATTTTCTTTGTTAACGACCGTTTCATAGGTTCCAAAGAGCTTTCATACGCTCTCGAACAGGGATTTAAAAACTTCCTGATGCAGCATCGTTTTCCCTTCGGAGTTCTGTTCATCGATATAGATCCGAAGCTTATAGATGTAAACGTCCATCCCCGTAAGTCCGAGATCAAGTTTTTTGATGTAGCCTGTGTCTGCGAGCTCGTGACCAAGGCGGTCAACGATGCGCTTCGTGAACCCGAACTCATTCCTGTCGCGACGATAGGCGGCACCGGTCCGTCTGCCGATAACGGCGAACCCGCCCCCATATCACAGGTATCTATTGATTCAAATTCATCAATTGCAGCAACGCAGCAAGGATTAGAAGAAAATGTTATAACCGAAGATTTCTTCGGCACCAACGCAGCAGCAGAAGATAAACCGGTTCATATTGAACCGTTCGAGACTTCAAAGACCGACCTGATACACACCGATAAGCCGCTTAATATCAAATCCGATATTCCGCGTTATGAACAGTCCGATATGTTCGAAGACAGGCTTATCGATGACAAACCGCTCAAGGAATATACGATTCTCGGGCAGGTTTTCGACACATACTGGCTTATATCGCAGGGTGACAATCTTTTCCTGATGGATCAGCATGCGGCACATGAAAAGATAAATTATGAAAG
>CACYCC010000055.1 GCA_902772805.1 uncultured Lachnospiraceae bacterium
ATCTTGCACATGATGCGGATGGCGTTGGCACGGTTCTTGTCGATCTCGGTACCGGAATGACCGCCGATAAAATCGCTTATGGATATCTCGTATACCGCATTGCCGGGAGCGGGATTGACTCTGGGCTCAAGGTTGCAGTCATAAGAAAGATCCACTCTTGCGCCGCCGGCACAGCTTACCAGAAACTCTCCTTCTTCCTCGGAATCGACGTTAAGGAAAGTATGTCCCTTAAGGGGCGATACATCTATTGCCGTAGCGCCTTCCATTCCGACTTCCTCGTCAACCGTAAATACCGCTTCGATGCGGGGAAGAGACATGTCCGACTCAAGAAGAGCAAGAGCGTATGCAACGGCTATTCCGTCGTCACCGCCGAGACTTGTGCCCTTTGCGTACATAAAGTCGCCGTCGGTCTCAACATCTAAACCTTCTGTCTTCATATCTTTGTCTATGTCGTCATCCTTGACCGCCACCATATCCATGTGTCCCTGAATGATCACGGGTTCGTCGTTTTCGCGGCCAAAAGATGCCTCTTTAATGATGATGATATTGTTTACCTCATCACGATGGTATTCAAGCGAATGTTCTTTTGCGAATCTTTCGAGATGATCGCATATAAGTGTGGTATTGCCCGAACCGTGCGGTATCTTGCACAGTTCTTTAAAATGATCCAGATATGTCATAAAATAAACCTTTCTAAATGTGCGTCACTACGCAAAACACCCGCAGGAATGATTCCTGCGGGATGATCTCAATGTTATTTATGATGCGTTCTTCTTAGCGATCTCTGCAAGTTTTGCAAATCCTTCAGCATCGTTTACTGCCATCTCTGCGAGCATCTTACGGTTCATTTCAACACCTGCGTTCTTTAAACCGAACATGAACTTTGAATATGAGATTCCGTTAAGTCTTGCAGCAGCATTGATACGTGCGATCCATAACTGTCTGAACTGACGCTTTCTTTCTTTACGTCCTGCGTAAGCGGATGTAAGAGCTCTCATAACGGACTGCTTGGCTGTCCTGTACTGTTTGGAACGAGCTCCTCTGTAGCCCTTAGCAAGTTTTAATACTCTATTATGCTTTTTTCTGGCATTCATGCCACCTTTAATTCTAGCCATTTCTTAATTCCTCCAATCGACTTATAAGTAGGGTAAGATCTTCTTCATGTTCTTAACGTTTGTCTTGTCCGTGATAGCGGGCTTTCTTAAGTTACGCTTTCTCTTGGCAGTCTTCTTGGTTAAGATATGGCTCTTGTAAGCCTTATTTCTCTTTAACTTACCTGTTCCTGTAGCTTTAAAGCGCTTTGCAGCTGCACTGCTTGATTTCATTTTAGGCATGTCATTTTCCTCCTGAACTAAATAAATCTATCATTTTATCCGGGTCTTCAGTTCTTTTTTCCGGCTAAAAACATGGTCATGCTACGACCTTCTACCTTGGGAGCCTTATCGATCGTGGCGATATCGGCAAGTCCTTCGGCAAAATCGTCGAGAATGTGCTTGGATGTGTTCATGTGAGCCATTTCACGGCCTCTGAACCTTAATGTGATCTTAACTCTGTCGCCGCCCTGCAAGAACTTTCTTGCCGCGTTCATCTTGGTGTTAAGGTCGTTTGTATCAATATTGGGTGTAAGACGAATTTCTTTGATCTCAACAACGTGCTGTTTCTTTTTCGCTTCTTTTTCACGCTTCATCTGATCGTATTTGAACTTACCGTAATCTACGATCCTGCAGACAGGCGGAGCTGCGTTGGGCGCGATCTTAACAAGATCGACTCCTGCCTCTTCGGCAAGCTTAAGTGCATCCTTGGATGACATGATACCGAGCTGCTCGTTGTTTTCTCCGATGACTCTGACTTCTTTGTCACGGATCTGTTCATTAATCATTAATTCGCTAATAGTTGTACCCTCCTGAAAAAAACCGTGTTTGTTTGATATACAAAAAAGCGGATACAAAGTATCCGCTTGAATTAAACACCTGAAAACACGGGCATATGCCCTGTATTCATATATTTAACGCCCGTTAAGCCCTATGCCACGGGGTGAGAGCGGATGCTCTGCTTGACTTTATTACGTACTGATATAAGTTATCACATCATTTGCCGGGTGTCAACACCCTAAGATCAATATTCGTGATTGAATATCTCACTCTTGTCTACCCAGTCGATTGGAAGTTCTATCGAGATATACTCTGTTTCCGTGCGGTAATATACGTTTCCTTCTGCATCGCTGCTTTGGGTCATGATCATATTTCCGTTGTCATCGTAATCATATGAGCTGACGCTGACATAAGGCTGACCGTTCTGATATGATGTGCTGATCATTTCCACGATCTTACCGTCCGAATTAAACTCAAAATCATATTCATACGAATAGACCTCATTACCGTCCTGGTCATACTGAGCGGAGTAGGTCATATTCCCGTCGTCATCATATTCATACCGGCCTGACGATTTCAGGACTCCCTCATCATAAAAAGCATAATATGTCATATTATGGTGTTCGTCATACGCATACTCATATGACCACGAACCGTTATTCTCCGTAACGACATTGTTATATATCAGATCATTGTTGGCATCATACTGATAATAGGTCGTTGATATCTTATTTCCGTCCTGGTCATAAGAATACGACTCTATCTGCATATTGTTGCCATCATAGAGACTCCTGTGATCGTTCACGATCTCCCCGTCCGCATTTGTTTCATATTCGCGTGTTCTCATTCCGAATTTGTCGTATTCGTAATGGTAAGCAAATACTACGCTTCCGTCCTGAGTATCGAGACTTGTCTCGGTAATGAGATTGCCATCGGAATCGTATTCGTACTCGGATCTGTAATTGGCAACGTGATCGCCATTAAAGCCCGTATAACCTATGCGGTTACTGTCCGCATCATATTCATATACAAAATATGATGAAATATCGCCGTGGGCATCGTAGTACCATACTTCGGTAAGATTGCCGTTGGCATCGTAATTATATTCGGAACTGCTCGTTACATTTCCTTCACCGTCATAGTTTACCGAACGATGGATGAAATCACGGTACTTTGTCGTGGGCTTATCCTTGTCTTTATCTTTGTCCTTATCTTTGTCTTTATCCTTGTCTTTGTCTACGTCTTTGTCCTTGTCCTTATCATCTTCCTTATCTTTGTCTTTGTCACGCTTTCTGCGGGAAGAACGATCGTCGTCGTCCTCTTCCACTTCCTGACCGCGTTTAAGGATAGATGCCAGATCGTCGGCGGTACATGCGCTCAAACCAAGAACGAGCGCAAAGATAAGTGCAAGTATCGAAAGCTTTTTTCCTGTCTTCATAACTTCTTCCCCTTTACATACAAATACTAAAGAATCAAACAATCGCGGACACCGGTCCCATCGGCCGGCATTCGCGATCATCATAACATCTCAACGGTTTAAGCGTTCTTACCGCAGCATTTCTTGAACTTCTTGCCCGATCCGCAAGGACAGGGATCGTTGGGATAGATCTTGTTTTCTTTGCGAACGGTCTGAGACATCTTCTGCTCCTTGTAAAGCTCTTTCTGCTCTTCCTCGGTAAAGATGTCGTTCCACTCTTTAAGTCCGTACAGCCAGTCTGCGCGTGCCGCAACCATGTTCTTGTAAAGAAGTGCCTTGTCAAAACCAAGGTTTACCTCGGTATCGGCTTCCATTGTCTCAATGGGGTTTGGCTCGATAAGCGAATCGTTGATACCGTCCAGAAAACCTGTCATTATCATCTGGCTGACTTTATATTTCTTGGCAAGTTCGGCAACAGTACCCTTAACTACCGTATCGGGATCCTTTAAAAGCTTTTCGTAGATCGCCTTTTCTTTGGTGAAATAGTCATCCCACAAAGCTTTGAGTTTTCCTGCGTCCTCCTGCTCGTTGTATGCGGATTTACGCCATTTTTCAAGTAATGTCATATTATTTCTCCATTCCGGACCCTTGCGGTCCCAATAATCGCTTTCGTAGTTTAGCATAAATATAGCACTATTTCAATATTTTCACCAATGCCCTTTGGTACATACAATGTATATGTTGAATTACCGTTTCAGTATGTTACAATAACCGTATGGAAAATATGGAAAAAGAAAACAAAACGGAATTCAAATCAAAATATACAAAAGGTCAGCGTATCGCAGCAATGGTATGTATCGTACTGCTGGTACTTTTATACGTCGCAACGCTTGTATTCTCGCTCCTAAAATTTGAATGGGCCGGAAAACTTGCGCGTATCTCGATCGGATTTACCATCCTGCTGCCGATCCTTATCTGGGCATACATCTGGATGATAGGAAAGGTATTCCACAAGCACACCATCGCAGATTTTGATCTTTTAGGCAAGCCCACCGACCACGGCCCCGCGATACAGGTCGACACGGCAGCCGCCCCGGAATCTTCGGAAAACACCGAAGATACTATAGACGCCGCCAAGGACTGATCTGCCGATAAACGTTGCCTGCCAATTACACTGTTGCCGCCACGATCTCATCGATCGCAGCGTCGGCGGTTGCTTTATCTTTGAATACATGCCCTTTCATGCCGCAAGCGATTGCGGCATTTATATTTTTTTCAAGATCGTCGATGAACAGGCACTCCCCGGGCACAAGATCGTACTTTTTAAACAGGAGCTCGTAAATCTCCCGCTCAGGTTTACATAATTTGACATCGCAGCTTAATATCGACCCATCCAGAAGCGGTATAAAGTCAAGTGCTTCGGCACATTCATCCACAGCCTTATATGACATGTTGGAAAGACAGTATACCTTAAATCCTCTTTTCTGAAGATCTCTTATCCAGTCCTTGGCATAATCAAACTGTGTCAAAAGCCCGTTTATCTTTGAAAAAATCTTATAGATCAGCTCTTTCATATCCGGATCGGCAGCATAAAAGCTTTCA